>CAJWHU010000012.1 GCA_913041325.1 uncultured Fidelibacterota bacterium
GTGAGATATTGACATGAAAAGATCTTGGTGGCTAAAAAGACCATCACCATTAATGTCTCCCTCTACAATTTGGTCATAAAAGTCGCTCATGCTGTATTGCATGAAAAAATTAACTAACTCTTCACTGGAGTGAAATCCCCAATCATACTTAAACCACTCGTGGCCTCCCCCATCTACCTTTATGTGAACAAATTCAGCTGGGGTATCTTGGGATGAAAATGTGTAAAAATGTACATTTGCATTCAATTGGTAATAAGATTCATCAGTGAAATCATTCTGTTCAACCCAGAAGTCTATTGACTCATCTGGCGTCATTGAGCCCTCTCTGGTGGGTGGGTAGTAGCTCACGACTCCATCGTTTGTTCCATGAATGTGCATAATTGGTATCTCTCTTTCACTAGCGCATTCTTGATTATTATTAAGCATAAAGTTACCCGTAACGGAACCAAATGCTACAATCCTATCAGGCAACTCGCATGCTAGATCATAGGCCATAAACCCTCCATTTGACATTCCACATGCATATATTCGATTTGAGTCTATGGGAAAATTGGAAGAGACACTATCTATGAGAGCATTTATATAACCGACATCATCGAAGAATGAACCCGACCACCAGACACCTGCGTTCCAGCCTGGGAATCCAAAAAAGTTTAAAGCCTGAGGGTAAACAACTGCAATATCTTGCAATGAGGCAAAATATGTCATTTCACTAGAATTAACTAGACTTTCGATTGTTTGACTAAATCCGTGCATGTTGATGATTAGAGGACGTGGTTCAGTAACATTATCAGGATAGTCAATCCAGTAATATCTAGATGCATTATTATGAGTTAATTCAAACAATTGACACACAGCCAGATCAGATAAAACTAAAACCAAAATTATATACTTTATTTTGCGCATATACAAAATCACGGTTGAATCAACCTGTTAATTTAACCCTAAAACAAAAAACCCCGCTAATAAAACTAAAAAGCGGGGTTTGTGTACCTATAGAACCAAAGGAGCAGTAGGACATAGGTTTATATGAAAAAACTATTTTTAAAAAACAAACAATGCGGATAATAGGAATTTCTAGAAAGCAAAAAAGTTTCGTTCTGAAATTCTAGAACGCAAGGTTACCGGTTATTATTTAAAATTTTTAAGCTGATTTCTTATTATTTTATTTAATTTAATGTTTATAATAACAAATGTATAATATTATTAAAACGACATACAATCCAAGGAAAATTTTTAAATAAATAAGAATTTCAAGGGAGTTTATAAGAAAAACCCCTAAAACTTTAAAGTGAGAGAATAAAGATTAACAAAATAGGTTAAAAAAAAGCCCCACAGCAGTGGGGCTTTTTTTTCAAATGACGAATCCGTCTAAGTTTAGAGAACTACTCAGAATCCATCTTGGCGCCTACCCATATTGCAAGGCCAAATGCGGTTTTGTTCACTAAATCTGCAACGTTGTATATTATATTTACTGTATGAGGGTCTGTCCCACCTCCTAGATAACCAAGGAAGTATCCAATTGGATATATTGCCCATCCAGCAGTTAAGATTAATCTCAGGGTGTTAAAAGCAAACTGACCACCAGCATTACCACTTGATTCACTAAGTTTGGAAGCTTCACCGCTAAATACTTCGTATATGATATAAATCCATCCAGCCATTCCGATAGCAAAACCTACGGTTGCGTCAAGGAGGCCTGCTTCACCTAAAAATCCAAAAACTAACATTACTAGAGACGCACCGAGTAATCTCCAAAACAATGCACTGGTAACGGCAGTTACCGCCACGAGGATTAAATAGAATTCAACAATTTGAAGCGGCACAGTTATTAGCCAGTCGACATAACGATAAACAGTGGTAGCTTCTCCTGCAGCGTTAAGTTGGCTCATCCTTAAGTAGTGCCAGAAAGCTACCCCAGTAACAAGACCAGCTACTGTCAATGAAGTTTTCCACTTTCCGCTTACGTCGCCTCTTTCAACAAAGAAAAACACGGTAGACGCTAGCATAATGGCTGTCGCAAGCCAGAAAGAAAAGTTAGAAAGTTGTTCTATACCCATTGGTGTTGGTGTCATTTTACTTCTCCTCTATTAAATAGTTTTGGTTCCTAAACATAACAAATATGCATATAAATCATGCTTGGTTACAACAAGATTTTTATTCACGCTTTTGATAGGCATTTTTTCAGCAAGCTCTTTTTTTAATTGAGACTCAAGCGCATTTTTTTGGGGCATTTTTTGCAATACCTATTTTTTTTCTTAAACTTTTTACAGCACTTAGTTTTCATGCATTCAAATATAACAAAATATGCTAATGAGATTCAATAGCAACAGCTGTGAACAAATAAAAAAGAAAGTTTTACTAAATTCTTTAGCGCCTACTTAATTGAAAAAAGACCATGCTTATCTCTTCCCCGCTGCCAAAATAGATCATATAAATTACCCTAGGGGTAGATTCATACATTTGTTTCCCCTGTATTCCAACTCATAACATTGGTTCCAATCTAATGAAACCCATCAAGCATGCCTCTAAAATATCAAAAATTAACGCCTAAATATTTTCCCTAGCATCAATTTTGCCAAAGCATAATTCAAAAAAAGTAAGGTTAGCTATGGATTTTTTTTCATCAGGTTTTTAGGCAAAAGATGAGAACCTATTTTTTATACTACATATTAATGTGCTAATATATGTTATGTATTATTATTATTCTAAAGACATTAAATGCAATTTTGAAGATACAGAGAGTAAAGTTCGTGATGTATTAATGGAAGTGGGATTTGGTGTTTTAACAGAAATAAACATAAGAGATGCGTTCAAAGAAAAATTAAACATTGAACATAAAAATTATAAGATACTAGGAGCGTGTAATCCACAGCTCGCTCATCAAGCAATAAACTGTGAAAACTTTGTTGGAATACTCATGCCCTGTAACATTCTACTAATTGATAATCAGGATGAAACCACGAAAGTAGTCTTCCCTCATGCAGGAAACATTTTAGAAATAACGGAAAATAATTTAATGTCTGAAATTTCAATTGAAGTTGACAACTTACTGAAATCCGCCTTTAAAAATCTGCAATAGTAGTGCTTGTTCTCTTCATTTCATCAATTTATAATTTCACAAAACATCTCTAAATGGCATCAAACAAGCTTGATCCCAAACATGAATCGCAAAAAATTGTGATGAGAACAGTAGACTCTGTTTTTTACAGATCTATTAGAGAAAGAGAAAAGTTGATTGGAGAGGATGCGAAATTGCATAAAGAAAAAATTATGACGCTTGACCTGAATATTTCAATGTGCATAAAAAAAAGGGCAAAACTCACTAAAGGCGGGTTTAATTATATACCTGAATGTATGTGGAGCTGGAGACCTTACTATCCCATCAATAATAAGCTTCTACCAAAAATTGCTAAGGCCAGGTTCTAAGGGTATCCAGCATATTGAATGTTGTAATAAATTGCTATTTTTGTCTCGAGTCTTTCGAAATTTATCTTGAGATGATAACTGGAAACACGTCTGAGATATATGACTGTGAAATATGCTGTAATCCAAACCTGATCGCGTATTATATAAAAAACGATAAAATTATAAATCTAGAGGTCCAAGATGGAAATGCATGAAAGGTCAAAATATTTTTTCCAGATCAACAGGAAAATTTATTTCATGTTTTTTTCCTTTTTTCATTAAGTCTTTTTTGATAAGAATCCCTTCTTTCTTTGCTTTGCGACCATGGATATCCATGGTCACTGTCAACGAATTTATCAAAAACATTCTTAGTCGGCTTTATAGCATCTGCATTTTTTTTGAGATAGATGGGCACAAAAAAAACAAATACAAACGCTATGAAAAAGATCAATAAGATCATTAAAAAGTAGATTTCTATCTAACGTTAATTTTTTATGTGATTTAGTTATGCAATTGCAATTATAGAACGAATCACAATCTTATCCGAGTCCGATATGATTAAAATACTTTTTATTTTGCTCTATTATTTTTTCGCTCTCTGTATCTTTCTCAAAAGTGTTTTTAACACCTAATTCATCTCCAAAAAGCTTAAACAAAAACTCGAGTGGTATTTTTACTTTTTTCATTATAAATCCCTTACATATTTTCCTGATTGTTGCAAAATCCATTCCGTCAGGATTCATATGTCATAATTACAACCAATAAAATTTTATTTTGAAAGATTATGATCTTTTGTCATGAGCTTATGAAATTTTGGCATCTTAGTGGTGAACCATACTTGTCTTATGATATCGCGAGTTGATAACTATGATTTACTTATTTTAGCTTTAGCTCTTTAACAAAACATTGATAACTTCAATTAGTTAAGTGATCAAGTCTATTTTATTTTACGTATCAGTTGTTTTTATCATTCTGATAACAGCAATTGTAATTTTCATAAATACAGCACCTCAATTTGGAGGTAATCCGTCCCAAAGCCAGAAAAACTATTACAAAACATTATCAAACTACCATGACAACGGTTTTGAAACTATTCAAAAAACGCCTATGATGACCGGACAAATCTCTACCTGGGATTTTTTAATGGTTGACTCGTCACGATTTCCTGATACAGCTATTGTTCCAACTAAAATAAACTATTCGGTTTTTAAAGAAATTCAAGGACAGGCTTATAAAATTGCCTGGCTGGGACATTCAGGATTTATTATGAATATTAGTGGAGAAATAATTTTATTAGATCCAATGTTAGGAAGCCATGCAGCCCCAGTTCCAATTCCTCAACTCAAGAGGTATACCGAAATAATACCCATTGAACCTGAATCTATTTCAGAAGTTGATGTTGTTTTATTTTCGCATGACCATTACGATCACTTAGATCATTCAACGATAAAATCGATCAAAGAGAATGTTAAAAATTTTGTAGTCCCCTTAGGAGTAGGCAACCACTTAAAAAGATGGGGAGTGGATGAAAATCAAATAACTGAATTAAACTGGAATGATTCATTTAAACTAAATGATGTCGAATATGTTTGCCTCACTGCGAGACATTTCTCAGGAAGAGGGCCCCTAAATAGAAATAGTACACTTTGGAGTTCGTGGGCAATAAAATCTAAATTTGTTAAGATATATTTTAGCGGCGATAGTGGTTATGGAGACCATTACAAAAGCATCGGTGATAAACATGGTCCCTTCGATATATCACTTTTGGACTGCGGACAGTATAATAGAGCGTGGAAATTTTCCCACATGTTTCCCCCAGAGGCAGTACTAGCTGCAAAGGATCTTAATACTGATTTTTTCATCCCAATTCACTGGGCGGGCTTTACTCTTGCAATGCACCCCTGGGATGAACCCGTGAAAGAGGCCGTAAAATTTGCTGATAAATTAGGACTTAAATATTTAACACCACAGATAGGTGAAATAGTCACACAAGAAACCTTGAGTAAATCTAGAGATCAATGGTGGATGAAATATTGAGATTATAACCACAAGTAGCTACTCAAAACGAATTATTTTAATAACACCATCTTCCTAACTTCACTGTAATCGCCTGCAGCTAGTCGGTAAAAGTAAATACCTGCAGACACCAATTCATTATTTTCGTTGGTACCTTTCCAGAACGTAGAGTAATTACCTGCAGGTTGATATTTGTTAACAAGGCTAATTATATGATTACCTCTAACATCAATAATATTAATATTTATAAGACTTCTTTTTGCAATGAAATAGGGTATTTCGGTCGATGGGTTAAAAGGGTTTGGATAGTTGGCACTTAGGGCAAAAGTTTGAGCATTTTTAATTTCAGAATAATTTATCAATTCGCTGTTTTGAACATTACTCACTCTCAGAAAGCCAAATTGACCGTTGTCAATGGCGATAATTGCACCGCCATCGCCTGTCAAGTCGATTGCTTCGCCGGCCCAATCGTAGATTTCATCATTAATGTCATGCGAGGCAAAAGTTTTTTCCCACATGATTTCACCATGGTTGTCAAATTTTATGATGTAAGCGTTCCAGACATCCGAGCAATCATCGCTAAGGCATTCAGAATAGTTAATATATTCATCCCCGGTGCCGGCGATAACCACGCAGCCACCATCGTTTGTTGCTTTAATATCCCAGGCCTCGTCATGAATATATTGAGGATCAAACCCTCTTGGGTTGCCTATTTTATTTTCCCATAATAGGGTTCCATCATTATTAATTTTAAGGGTATAGGTATCCCAATTAACCGTGCCTGATTGAGTATGGCCTGTTAAAAAGATATCGCCAAAATTATTAATATCCATCCCAAAACAGTGATCTTCCTCGTTGCCGCCATAGGTATAGTGCCAAATAACATCCCCCTCTAGTGACATTTTAATTAGCTTGTAATCTGAAGCATCCTCAGCTAAGCCTGAAATGATAAGCTCATCATTGAAGTATTGAACTCTATATGCCTGATCGATATAATCACTGAGACTCCTACTAGATAATTCATTTCCATTTAAATCTAAAAGCATCATAAACCCTTTTCCTTCTGTGAAAAAGGTATTTTCAGGATCCTCTGCATAATTATACCCTACTGCTATAATCCCATTCGGCGTAATTACCGCATTTTCAAACGCATCTGTTCCTCCATTATCAAAAGTTTTAATAAAAATTGTTGAGCCGTCTTCCTTATTAAACTTCATAATCGCACTGTCGTAGTCTAGACTTCCAGAAATGAGGTAGCCATCATCCATTTCGATAGCACTATTGCCTAGATTATGGTTGCCATCAAAAATTTCTCTATGCCATAGTATCTGACCAGCTGAGTTAGTTTTAACGATCAAAACTTTTGAACTTGGAGTTGCATAATCATATGTCTCCCCAACTTGCAGATAACCACCATCTTCACAGGAGAGTATAAAGTGCCCAATTGACTCCTCACCTGATCCGCTATATTCCTCAAACCATAATATACCTGGATCTGCAATTAATAAAATGGGGGAAAAAAAAGAGAAAATTTTAAACATGTAAGAAATTATATCCTATGTGGCATCAAAAAATAAAATAAATAATTAACCCAATATTAGGCTCTCTTATATACAAAATATAAGCACGTCAGAGGAGATTGTGATTAACATTGAGAAATCGTTAGCTATTTCAGAGATCGATTCAGGATTTTATTAATATTGGTTGATTGTTTCTTCTAATCACCAACTATTTATGAATTAAATGATTTTGAATTTTATGGGTCATTTGATATAAAATGAATAGGTATGTGAAAGGAGGTAGATAAAAGTTAATTGATCACTCATAAGGTTTATTCTCTTTGTCTACCTCCGAAGCATTAAGGGTTTAACTACCAATATGCTTCATTAGAAACTGCTCCATCTCACGATAAAAATCAAACTGATTTTCCTCATTGTAAAATCCATGTCCTTCGTCCTCTTTTAGCATGTAGGGTACCTCGACTCCCCTTGCTCGCAGTGCTTCCACAATCTGATCTGACTCTGCTTGCTTTACGCGGGGGTCATTGGCTCCTTGCGCTACGAACAGAGGAACCCTGATGCTATCAACATGAAAAATTGGAGACGCTGCTTCAAGTATCTCTTTTTCTGTTTCAGGGTTACCGATCATCTCATACATCATTTGCCTGCCCAGCTCCCAATATGGTGGAAGAGTTTCAAGGAGTGTGAAAATATTTGAGACTCCAACATAGTCGACTCCACAAGCGTACAAATCAGGAGTAAAGGTCAGGCCCGCTAGAGTTGCATATCCTCCATATGATGCACCATAAATAGCAATTCTGTCAGGGTCTGCAATGCCTTGTTCAATAAGCCATTTAACACCATCAGTGATATCATCTTGCATGGATTTTCCCCATTCTTTAAAACTTATCTCCCAAAATTCTCTACCATATCCTGTACTGCCCCTGAAATTCATTTGAAATACTGCAAAACCTCTATTCGCTAAAAACTGGACCTGGGAATTATATCCCCAACTATCTCTTGCCCATGGCCCACCATGCGGATTTACTACAACAGGTAAATTTTTACCGCTACTACCTCTGGGGATTGTAAGATACCCATGAATCGTGAGCCCGTCCCTAGATGTATACTTTATGGGTTGCATATCAGCCATCTGATCCTCGTTTAACCAGGGACTTATTTTGCCAAGCTCAGTCAATTTCTCATCGTCTACATCGTAAATGTAATATGTACCCCTAGACTTATCGCTGTATGTCACAACTATAGCTCTAGTCTCATCATCGGACAGGCTTGTGATCCCTACCTCATACCCCGGCAGTTTCGATTCCAACTTGTCTTGGATATTTTGTCTCCAATCATCAAAAAATACTCTTTTTGTTTTGGCAACGGTATAGCTCACACCAGTGAGAACTTTCCTCTTTTTTGAAAATGTTAAGCTACTCACGTCAACCTCTTCATGCTCGAAGATTAAGCTGCCCTCCGAGGCTTTGTCAATGTTGAACTCGTATATAGCCGTTTTATCTCTCCCTCGGTTCGAGGCAACATATAAATTTTTATTATCGAAAGTGAAAAAAAGAGGTGAAACTCCTTCTTTAAAATCAGTTGTAAGAATGGACTTAAACGGATCTAATTCGGAATCCCTGTGTAGCAAGCTTGTATTCACACCATCGCTAGTAATTGCTATCCTAAGCTTACCATCATGATCAGTCATCCACCCTGATATATTACCAGGGTTCTCCGCAATCATTTCCATTTGACCGGTATTTACATTTACGCGGTAAGGATCGAATATTTGTTCATTACGTTTATTGAGGCCAAGAATTACATGCTCTGGATCATCATCGAGATCATCCACAATTGTCGCCTTTACATTTTCAAAAGGAGTGAGATCTATCTCATTAGAGCCATCAATGTTCACTGCATAAAAGTGCATATTTTCATCTCCTCCATCATCTTTTACATAACCTATTCTGTTGTTCCCCAACCACAAAAAACCATAAATACTTCGTTCTTTGGATGCAGTAAGTCTTCTCTCATCGCTGTTCGCAATATCAAATACAAAAACATTCATCCTAGTTTCCCAAGGTTTCATGTATGCAATGTGGTTTCCATCTGGAGATATTCTGAAAGATGATTTTTCAGGATTTCTAAAAAAATCCTCCATTGGTATTAAAGGTGCTTCTTTTTCCATTTTATTACATCCTATTAAAGTTATTAGTAAACAGATTATATTAAAATTTTTCATGTCTCACGGCTCGCGGTTGTATGTTAACAATAAATTATTCATATCACGGTTCACGTGAGTGAATAATTGTTTATTATATTTACTCTAATAAATATATTTTTTTCAAAAGTTTTATTTTTGATTTTTTGACTTGAACCTTGTACTTGCTGAGGTCTTCTTGTGTTTAGTTTTCCTCCCCCTGACTCTTTTTCGCCATAACTTGAAAGAAGAGTAAGAAAGGTTTGTTCTCATTATTTTTCTCACATCATTTTCTTTGAGACAAAACTGAAATTCAATTGCCTCGAATGGTGTCCTGTCCTCCCACGCCATCTCAATAATCCGGTTAATTTCGTCCCTACTAAACTTACTCATGATAAACAATCTACTGCAAAATGTTATCAAAATAACAAGGGCTCATTTTGGTTCATGGAACCTAAAATAAATCTCTTGGTCAATAACATTTATTGATTCAATTATTAGCAAAATTTCTTGCCCAACTTCAATTCTTTTTTTTTCTCCGATCCATTTCATCACAAATTTATCATTGCTAATTATAGGCTTTCCTCTTGGGAAAAATTTTCTGGTTATAACTCCATGAATTCCCGTTATACTCTCAGCAACAATTACCCTTGAGCTCTTTAGTTGCATCACGTAACCTTTCAATACTGAGCTTTCTTTTCCTCTCAAAAATCTTAAACTCTTTAGAGTATGGTACTCTCTCTCACTTTGTTGCGATCTTATTTCTCCCTCATTACAATGATTGATAGAATCAACTATGTAATGATCCTCAACTTTTTCACCTTTGATAATTCTGTGCACTACTAAATCCGAGTATCTTCGAATTGGGCTTGTAAAATGGGTATAATTCTTGAACCCCAGCCCATAATGTCCAAGACATTTTGAGGCATAATTGGCTTTCTGCATTTTTTGCATTACCAAAACACACAAGGCATCATAGTTAGAGTTTTCTCTATTTGCGCTTAAAAAGCTGTTTATGTCTTTGGCCCGGACAGGGTTTTTCATTTTATGATTGGAGCCATGGTTGCTCATTAAGAGCTGGAGAAACTCTGTATTTTTCTGAGAAGGTGCTTCATGGTTCCTCTGTAAACTCATCGATGAGTTATTGCGATATTTTTTTAAAATATATTTTGATGCTAGTTTGTTCGCAAGTAGCATACATTCTTCTACAATTTGATGTGATTTTAGCTTATCCATGTTTTGAACATCAATAGCCACACCATTTTTATTTTGTACGAATGTTTTCTCTTTGTAGTTCATATCAAACCCATTTTGAGATAACCTTTTTTTCTTTAATGATGTTGTCAAATCAAGCAAAAATACTAGCTCATCATAGAAGGAGCCATCTATCTTATTTTGTAAAACATTCTCAGCCTCCTGGTAATTGAATTTTTTATCGCTAACAATTAAAGAATCAAAAAACCTATAATTGGTCACTTCAAAGTGCTCATCAAAGTTAATACAAACTGTCAGCGCCAATCTTTTTTCATTGGGTTTGAGTGAACAGAAATTTGTTGATAAAATCTTTGGTAGCATATGAAATGTGCCCCTGTCAAAGTAGTAGCTGTTACCGCGTATTTTGGCAACTCGATCGTTTTCATCATCTACTCTCACATAAGATGATACATCGGCAATGTGAACAAATAAATCAATTTCATTGTCCTTGCATTGGATGGAAATCGCATCGTCATAATCTTTGGCATTTGCTGGATCGATAGTAAAAGTTTTGAGGTGAGTTAAATCTTCCCTATTGATTGAACTTGCATCTAAAATATCTTGATAATTATGTAGCGATTTTGTTTGTATCAATTTTGCTAGTTTGTTTATGCCATATTTGTGAACAATAAATTCATAATCAGATACATTGTCGTTGTATTCCCGAATGATTCTTACCATGTTAGCGTACGCAGATCTTTTACCCTCTCTCCAGTCAATAATTTCAATTTCAGCCAGATCCAGTTTGTTGGTTTCGCGGTCAAGATTTTTTAAGATTATTTTTTTTGATTGGTGAGGATAAAGTGATGCGAATATTTGGTTTCTATTTCGAAACAGCCGGCAGATAAAATTATTTCCGCTTCTATTTATTATTTCCACTACTTTTACTTTCGTATAGCTTGCTCCGTATTTATAAATCATAACTTTTACATAATCACCATCTAATGCGCTGTTTACACTTCTTCTACTTACAAAATATCTCTCATTGGTATCTGGATTGATCACATAGCCTGCGCCTCTATTTGTGATTCTAAAAACGGATTGAAAGGTATTTTGGCTTTGAATGTGTTTTTTTTTAATTATCACTTAAATCAGATTAAAAATTAAATTGAGCGTGTAAAAATATCTATAGTTGCAGGCTTATGCTTATCTTTTAGATCACCAGATACTTAATCTTCCAAGCAAAATATCTTTGAACATTATCCAATCAGAAATTTTAGCATAAATGGGATTTGAAAATGCCGCAGGTTCGTTTTTCTCAAAGAAATAATGCCCGCTCCATGCAAAGGGATACACGATGAATGGCACTAAAGGGAGCATTATCCATACTTTTTTTAAAAAGATGAATAATAAAAAGATAATAGTTGCAACCTGACCCAGAAAGTGAAGCAGCCTGCATTTTGGATTTTGGTGAAGCGTGATGTAATAATCGTAATACTGACTTAATGACATTTTATTCAACCGGATTCTGTGTTATTGTTTTGTTAAAGAATTTTAGATATTGCTCTAAATCTAATTAATATTCGTTTAGAACTAAACAATGTAATTGTGGTAAGTTAATAATATAGTGAATCATAAATAAACACTTGTACTCAATATTAAATTAACAGTCTATTTTTTCTCACAGTGTCAATCAATCTCTGCAGCACTTATACACTCCTCAATCTGTTTAAGTACCTTCTCAAATGATAAGTATATAACGTTGATCAATGCCTGAAGGACCCGAAACAAGAAGGATGGCCGACTCAATTTCGAAATCGCTTGTTGGCAAAAAAATTCTTAGCTTTAACTTTTTTCATGAAAGTCTTAAAACATTAAATAACCGTAGTCAGGTTTCAGTTAAGGAGTCACTTTCAAGAGGTAAAGCCGTATTGATAAGAATAAATGGTGGCCAAAGCATTATTACTCATAATCAGTTATACGGCAAATGGACATTTCATAGACGAGACACACAAGTAAAAACTAATAGGCAGCTGAGGATTGAATTCATAACCGAAAAAAAGGCTGTTCGCCTCTGGTCAGCAACTGATATTGTCCTATGTAAGACATCTGATGAGTTATCACACTCATACATTAGTAAAATAGGTCCCGATGTTTTAGATGATTCCACCTCATCCACCACCATTCTAGATCGTCTAAATTCAAAGAAATTTAGAAACAGACAGTTAGGTACCACCCTTTTAGATCAATCATTTATTGCAGGACTTGGTAACTATCTTCGAAGCGAAATATTATTTTTTTCCAAACTCCACTATAGAGACAAACCCGCTTTATTAAAAAAGAATCAGTTAACAAACTTGTCAAACCAAATCAAAAAGGTAAGCTTACGAGCATATGTCCAAAAAGGTAAAACCCTCAATTACGATAAATTTAAGGAGCTATATGGGAATATTGAGAACTTCAGAAAAATAAGGCATATGGCCTTTGCAAGGTCTAGAAAGCCCTGTTTTCATTGCGGCGAAATAATCCAGAGAGAGATTTCTGCATCGCGAAGGATATATCTTTGTATAAAATGCCAAAATCAAGGCAAACAAGCGATTTAGGTGGATGTCTGTTTGGAGCAAATAACACAATCTTTCTATCATTATACCTTTTTCGCCTTAGGTGCCATTTTAGTAGTTATTGGTACGCTTTTCATGTACAAAAAGTATGATCAGGGTGAAAATTCTGGATTATACCTTGGCGCTTTCTGGTTGTTTACAGGATTTTTACTTATAATGGTTTATTTCAAAATTATTAATTAAGGTTTTGCAAAATCTCAGCATATGTTGAAAAATATTTTTTTATCTATTTTATTCATAGTAAACTTTTTCATAATGAGTGGTGTGCTCCTCTCAGATGTGTTGAAAATGCAATTATTTGCTTTTTCATTCTCACATTTTATTTTATCTACGGTAATAATTGTATCAACATTTCTACTTTATCACAAACGCAATGAAAGATAAAAATTTTAATTTGCTAGTCTTATTAGCCAATTTGATATTAATGATTGCTTTAGCGGTAACGCTGCTACGATGGTATTCGAACTAGTTACTGAGCCAGTTCAAAAAAAAGATGCGAAATAAAAAATGTCATCTGTGTAAAGCCAATTTCGATATACTATATAGAGTTCAATTAGACACTACAAAAGTTTGGGTGTTTGTATGCAAAGATTGTCTGAATCATAAAAAGCCTAAAAACAAACACTATCGATATGGAGGAACTTGGAAAAAGTATCCTAACTAATATTGAAGAACAAAATTCCTGGTTCTTTAGTAAAACAGCTTCAGAAAAAACAAAATTGATAGATAAATTTAATTTTTAAATAAAACAGGTAGCCTGTACCTAAAACCATTTGAAACATTGTTCTCTAACAACTTCGTAGCATTAAATGCCTCTAGTCCTTTATATATTGCGAGATCGAAAGGCTTGCCAAGCGACTTGACAATTTGTATTCCACTTATGTTACCTTTTTTGTCAACGTTAAACTCTACAACTGAAACTCCTGAAATAGAATAATCTTTCAACAAAGAAGGATAATTTATGTGATCAGTGACCACTGCCCCAGACAAGACTTCTTTAATAGTGTCTAATTGTGAACTATACCTTAGATCACCGCCAAGGCAAAAACATGTTGTCAAAACAAATGTGATATATATTTTAAAATTTTTCATTTTATTCTTAATATTTTAATATAATAATTTCAGCTTATTTAAATTTTATATTTATTTAATTATAATACAAAAATATTTTAATTAACCGTTGATGTGCAAGTTATTTTTTTTGTTTTATACTATTTTTTCTTAAAATTTTTAAATAGAAGATTTTGTTTTTTTAATTAACACTTTTAGAGTATCATAGGCACTGAGAAAATGAATATATTGAGTACTAACCAAAACAAAGCGGAAAGAGTTCTGCGTTTTATATTGAGTTTAGTCTTAATCCCAGCGCCTTTATTAATTGGGCCAACACTGTATCCTCTTGTTCTTTCTATGGTAGGATTTGTACTATTATTCAATGCACTAAGTGGTGCATGCATGATTTATAAGGTACTAGGCGTAAATACCTGCGAGATCTGAATAGACTTGCATTTTTTTGCAAGACCTTCTTTAAAATTTTTGTTATCAAAATCATAAAAATTCAAAACGCATCTGCAAGTCAAGGTCTTTTTCATCCTGTTTTTTTTCTTTAAAAAGGTTTGTGATTGATATACCAAGCAACCGTACGGACTTTTCCATCTTTTTTCGGTAGATTAAATTTTCAATTATAGGAAAAAACTCCTCCTTTTTGGAGATGTAATTTTCTATCGTCTTGCTTCTAGTGTGTTGAGTGAAGTCACTATATTTAATCTTAACCGTGACAGTCTTTCCCTTGTTTGAGGTTTTAATCATTCTCTTCTCCAGTTCTGCTGCGATTGAATGAAGTTTTTCAAGAATGAATGCTTCCGAAGCTATATCTTTTGAGAATGTCTGCTCTGCTCCTATTGATTTTCTTTCTCTATTGGGATTCACAGGTTTGTTGTCTATGCATCGTGCAATTCTGAAAAAGTGACTTCCCATTTTACCAAAATGCTTAATCAATTCTTCTTCAGTATTTTTTTTTAGATCTGCCCCATTATAGATACCAATATTGTTCATTTTTTTGCAAGTTACCTTTCCAACGCCAAAAAATTTATCTATCGGCAGAGAATCAATGAATTGATGGGCTTTTTGAGGGGGAATCACTTTTTGTCCATTAGGTTTGTTTACTTCCGTAGCAACTTTTGCGAGAAACTTATTTATCGAAATGCCAGCAGAGCTAGTTAAACCTGTAGTTTTATAGATTCTGCTCCTTATTTCGCGAGCTATATCACGAGCTATTGGTATGTTTTTTTTGTTTTCAGTAACATCCAAAAAGGCTTCATCGAGTGATAATGGCTCGATAATATCAGTGTAATCATGAAAAATATTCCTTATGTCTTGTGAGATACTTTTGTAACGATCAAAGCGAGGTTTAACAAAAATTAAATCTTTGCATAATGCTTTGGCTTTAGAGGATGGCATGGCTGATTTAACGCCGTAGGCACGTGCCTCGTAAGATGCGGCAGCAACAACCCCCCTCCCCCGGCTTCCACCAACTGCAACAGGTTTACCCTTAAGGCTGGGATTATCAAGCTGTTCAACGGACGCATAAAACGCGTCCATGTCAATGTGAATAATTTTTCTTGCTAATTTAGACAATAAATAACTCTCATCAGATTCCTTTAAATTGACTCTAAGGCGAACATACTGAAATTTTTTACGTATTCTCGGGAAGTACAGAGGAATGATGAGATAATATTTTCCAACTATTTTTTACTTTTTTAAATACAAATGAGAATCTTGCATTTATAACTTTTCTGTCAACAATAAAATTATATAATCCAGAATTGACACATAAACTATCGGATTCAACTATATTTTGCGTAATTATTTCAACGTCAATTTGTGATTTCAATAGGTTTTCAAAATAATTAAAAATTGGCTTCATTCCTTTCCTCTCCTGACTAGAAAAAGTTCCAAGTAGTAAACCATCATCACAGTATAGAGCTGCCACCTGACTCGGATCGTTCGATCTAATGCTCTCAACCCATTCTTCTATTTTACTATTCACAATTATTTCCCCTTATTATTTTTTTACAAACCAAGTTAGAATATATAAACATGGCGAGTTATGCAAACACGATGATTCATAAACGCTAATGTATCCTTACAATCTAGTCAATAGTCACAGCAAGTTTTGAAAACGCTCAACAATTTTTTTACTGGATTCTATATTGAATGTTTTATTTTTATTGACCTTTATTGATCTTGGATACACAATAACACCTAAAAACTCCAATTGCTTTCTGAATGTCATTAGAAAACTATCCCCGCCTCCACCACTGTGTGAGGCTAGCAAACCAATTTTTTCATTGAAAGCATCCCTCCAATAATTCGTAGTCACCGATACCCAAGTTATCGCGTTTGTTAGTATCGGAGCGGATCCACCATTATATTCTGGCCCACAAAAGACAAAACCACTGGCCTCTGTGACCTTATTGCATAGGTCATTAACTATATTTTGATTATTTAGCTTTACTTTTGGCGTGTAAAGAGGGAGCTGATAGTCTTCAAGAGATATTATCCCTGTTTCAATATCAAATAAGTCTTGTATTTTTTTTGCGAGGGTAAAATTTTTTCCAGCAGTTACCGATATTATTAAAATTTTCATCACTACTCAATAGCGGTTTGAAGTTTCCTGAATTAAACGCTAATTCTATTTAAGCAAAATCATTTTTTGTGTTTTTTTAATATCACCGACTACAATGGTATTTAAATACACTCCCGCGGATACTGACTCACCAAAATTATTAGTTGCGTCCCACTGAACCGACTTGTGACCCGTACTTTGGTACTCATGCACAAGGTTTCTTACAATATTTCCTAGCATGTCGTAGATAGTAATATTCACAAATTCATCCCGAGGTAAATCATATCTTAGAGCCGTAGTCGGGTTAAATGGGTTTGGGGCGTTGGGATATAACCTAAATTGGTCTGCCACTGGTTCATAATCGCTATGTAGAAAATCAAAAATAAGGCTGAAATTATGATAACCAGTTTCATCCTCAGTTGTTGACTGGGTCTCATCTAAACCATCCGACGCAACCACCGTCCAGGAGAGGTTATTTTCATTTTCATTAATGTCTAAATAATCTATAAGATTTTGTACCTCAATTTGAACTCTGCAAAAGGGTCCGATAGTTATATCACTCTGCTCTAATGGAGTGCTCCAACAAAATTGAGGCTCTTGATTATCGTTACATATCCGCAAATCATAGGCTATTGACTGACCATCAATGTCGTCAGTATCCCACCATCTAAAATTTATTATTTCAGAAAGCTCAGTCTGTGAGAAACTCAGAACCTCATCCTCAATAGGCTCAATCAAGGTAAATTCATTCGGCTGAGTATTTGCAACCTCAACATTAATCACGTTTGAGGGGCCCGATTCAAAATCGCTAAAAACTGATGTAACATGATATTCATGATTTCCCTGTGGTCTCATACCAAGAGCTGCATTTTCAGTTTGACAGTTTAAACCGTTGCATGAAGCAATAATGGTGCGGATTTGGGTGCCATCCTCATAAATATTGTAACTAGAGAGTGAGTTGTCTTCAACTAAATCAAGTCTCAGCGCAAAATTATATGTAAGAGCGGGATTTGATTCCGCCAGAGTAGTCCAGTTTGTTTGATAGTAGCCAGAGTTTGTTGGTGACTGACCATCCCCAGACAGATAACAAACGAGATTGCCAAAGCCCTCTACCTGCGGCCCGTCATCAGCGCCCATTGCAAATTGCTGAGCTAAGGCATTATAGTCTGATACTATGACTCCGAACCAAACTTCGACATTAGGGTTTATGGTTAGTGACGATAGCGTTGTAACCTCACCCATAACATTTTCTTGATAATTATAGTTATACAACTTCACTGTATGTTGCGTCCAGGGGGTTGCGTTAATTAAAGGAGGTCCAGTCAATAAACAGTTAGACAGATTTGTCAAATCAGGCTCCAGATTTGTTCCTAAACCTGATGTTACAAATACCAATGGTTGAAAAGAGCCCTCCCACATTGTATTGAAAGTCATGCTATTAATCGTTTTACCGCTGTGTAATTCAAGCATCTCCGGTGACAGCTTTTGAAAATAGCCAACTGCAGCCCCATTACCATTACCTATGCCGTATGGCACGGCACCATTATGATGCGTTACATGCTCATGTTGGTAAACTTCTGGTATGTTCCAGGCTAAGCTAACATTAAATAAACTTAGATTTGTGATGCTCAAATTATTGGGAGAATAGCCCTCTTGGCTTAAGCCTATGGTAAAGCATAAAAGTGCTGATATGATTATTTTTATGTTCATTTAAATTCTACCTATCTTATTTATTGTTAATCCATTAATTGCAACATATTTAGCCTAATTGCGCATAGAAAAATAGAAAATCTCGATATATTTTGATAACTTTTTGTGCACAAAAAACATAAGCGCGCGTAAAATAAACACAGATAACTTCAAGCGTAAACATAATTACGACACATAAGCACTAATCATAGCTATGGACGAGAAC
>CAJWHU010000013.1 GCA_913041325.1 uncultured Fidelibacterota bacterium
ACTTAATTTTATACAAATGAAATTAGAATTATATCAGATAGATGCTTTTGCAAATAAAGTATTCGAGGGCAATCCTGCGGCAGTAGTTCCATTAGACAAGTGGCTTCCTGAACATACGATGCAATCTATTGCTCGAGAAAATAATTTATCAGAGACCGCATTTTTCTGTGATTTCGGTGACAGCTTTGACTTGAGATGGTTTACACCAAACAGGGAGGTGAAATTATGTGGTCATGCCACCCTGGCATCAGCATTCGTGATATTTAATTGTCTCCATTACACAATAGATAAAATCTCATTTAATACTCTCTCTGGTGTATTGTATGTTGAAAAAAAAGGTGACCTGATCAGAATGAATTTTCCCACCCAGAGACCAGAAAAATCTGACATCCCAAAACTCCTCATAGATGGTCTAGGTGTTAGGCCAGAGGGCTGTTATCTTAATGAAGATTATGTAGCCGTCTTTAAGAACGAGGAAGAGATTAGTTCTATCATGCCAAACTTCCACAAACTGAAGATGCTAGACTCCAGAGGTGTTATCATTACTTCCCCAAGCGCGAAATACGATTTCGTATCGCGAGCATTTTTCCCTAAATATACGATTTTAGAGGATCCTGTGACGGGCTCTGCCCACACTAAATTGATTCCCTACTGGTTTGACAGAACAGGTAAAAAAGAATTTCACTCAAAACAGATATCTAAAAGAGGCGGGGAACTATTTTGTAAATATGATGGTGACCGTGTACATATTTCAGGATATGCTAGAATGTATATGAAGGGTGAACTGTATATTGATTAAGATGCCTTTATCTTAATTACGTTCGTATCAGCATTGTACCTACAGTAAAGAATCCTAGATTTAGTATTATAAAGTTATTTAATCCATAGTTAGAAGCCGTATTCGTGGTGTTTTTTGTTTAGGATTATTTTCTTAGATTAATCGTATTCATCTTGGGCATGTTCCAAGTCTTTTTCTACAGTAACCATAAAGTATTTTAATGATGAGTGATAAAAAACAATTTAAAAAACAATACGAGAACAAATTGCAAGAGCTTCAGATTGAGCTTGTGAAGTTGCAGGATTGGGTAATTGATAGCGGTAAGAAAATTGCAATAATTTTTGAGGGTCGCGATGCTGCAGGTAAGGGTGGTACGATTAAGAGGATCACGGAAAAGTTAAACCCTAGATATTGCAAAGTTGTGGCTCTTGCAGCGCCCACAGAGAGAGAAAAAACACAATGGTATTATCAGAGATATGTCAACCATCTTCCCGCTGCCGGCGAGATTGTGATTTTTGATCGTAGTTGGTACAACAGGGGTGGAGTTGAGCGTGTAATGGGTTTTTGCACTGAAAAACAATACATAAATTTTTTACAGACATGTCCTGAATTTGAGCGGATGGTCATAAGCTCAGGCACCCAGTTGATTAAATATTGGTTCTCAGTTAGCGCGGAGGAGCAAATGAAAAGATTTAAGGCCCGTGCTGCAGACCCTACAAAAGGTTGGAAATTAAGCCCGATGGATCTTGAATCGGTAAATCGTTGGGACGATTATTCTAGAGCAAAGGATAACATGTTCGAGCATACAGACACCCAATACTCTCCATGGTATGTTGTCGAATCTGATAACAAAAAGAAAGCAAGGGTAAATTGTATCAGTCATTTACTAAGCTTGGTAGATTTTAAAGAGATAGAGTTACCTGAGGTTGTCATGCCAGATCGGGTGCAGCAAAAGCATTACGAGAGGCCTCCGAGATCAAACTTCAACTACGTCCCAGAAATTCTTTGAGAAAAAAGTAGATACATTCTACAACCAGAGTACATCAATCATAATGCATAGGAATAAATTTCTATAGTGCATAAGACTACGTCATTTTCGTTAATTATCCTGATTCTTTTTCTTACTGCATGCAGTGAGGAGGGTGATACCAGCCCCCCCATAATAAATATCACAGAACCAGCTCAGAATGCATTGGTCTCAGAGGTAACAACAATAAAATGCAATGTGACGGATAATGATTCTGTACATTTCGTTGAACTATGGGTTGATAGTATTGCTCTAGGTATTATTGACAGTGTGGTACCCTATGAATTCTTGTGGAACACAGTACCGTACCAAGATAGCACTGAACACGTTATCATGATAGTCGCGGAGGATATGAGTGGTAATATTTCATACAGCAAGCCACTATATCTTCTAGTGGATAATTCACTTTCTGCACCACGAAGCCTTGATATTTTATCTATCGATTATACTAGATCAGAGATGACAATTGTTTTTGAAAAATCAAGAGATGAGGATTTTTACAAATACAGCCTATTGCATTCAGAATCAATTAATTCAGAAAAAACACAAAAAGCAGAGATACTCAGTTTGGTTGATACTGCTGTTCAGATTAGCGATTTTAATCCGGTTGATAGCTCCTGGTATTGGGTAGAGGTGGAAGATATTCATGGGTATAGATCCCAAGGATCTGGATATTTTGTTATAGATGATGCTCCGCAGGCATCAACTCTAAGTAGTATAGAATTTTCTGACTCGCTTTTTATCATTAATTGGACACCAAACGATGAAAGTGATTTCCAATCATATAGCCTATTTGAGTCGAACGATCCCGAAATGTATAGCCCCATTAAAATTTTTGAAACAGATGACATCAGCACAACAAACTTTCTCCATAATCAGATAAGTAATAATCAATATAGGTATTATAAACTCATAGTTAGAGATCACTGGGATCTGAGTGCCGAAAGTAATGTAGAGACAGGATGCTCGTGGTTACTTTTTAATAATGTTTATCAAGAAGCAAGTTACGATTTTGCTCGCTCTCTGGTGCAGACATCGGATGATGGCTATGTTATTGTTGGAGGTACTAGTTTTTTGGGGGATCAGTACAGCAATATCCTCCTAATGAAGTTAGATGACAAGGGTGAAAAACAATGGTCCAGAGATTACACATTTAGCGATACCGATAACTTAAATTTTGTCAATCAGCTATCCGATGGCAATTTTATTGGAGTTGGTTCAACAATATCGAATACAAACTCGAGCAAGGATCTATTGTTAGTAGAATTTGATCCTTTGGGTAATATGATTTCGCAACATAGTTATGGTGGCAACCAGGACGAAGTTGGTCACTCAGTGGATATTTCAGGTGACGGAGCATATATTATTTCTGGACAAAAAGTTGATCAAAACTCCGGGTATAATGTGTGCTATGTGCTAAAGGTTCAATCCTCTGGAGAAATTATATGGAGTAAAACTTTCGGGGGAAGTTATAATGATTATGGGTATAGCGTTATCAGTCTTAATGATGGAGGCTGCATTGTAGCAGGGTCAACACGGTCTTATGGAGATGTTAATGGCGACGCCTGGGTTATAAGAACAGACAGTGATGGAACAATAATATGGGAAAACACGTATGGAGGTAGCAGCTCAGAGTCTATTCGCTCAATCAAAAAAACAAACGATGGAGGGTATATTTTGGTGGGCCATACAGACTCTTACGGAAGTGGATACGATGATGCATATCTATTGAAAATTAGTGTCCAAGGTGAGATGCAGTGGTACAAGACCTTTGGTGGCCAAGGAACCGATAATGGCCGAAATGTAGTTGAAACTTCGGACGGAAGTGGCTACTTGATTTTTGGATATTCCGATTCTTATAGCATTTCAGGAAGTTATGACCTTTGGGTCATAAAAACAGATGCTCTGGGTAATGAAGAGTGGCACAAAACTTTTGGTGGAGTAAGAGACGACAAAGCGTTCTGGGGTATACAAACTGCAGATGGTGGCTGCGCGATTGGAGGATACAGTAGATCCAATAATAATAATATTCCAAACATATATATTGTTAAAACCGACGACCAAGGCAGCTCAAAATAAATATTGTCTTAAGTTGGTGCTCAAATACCTAAAATTATTCAGCGTATATGGTATGGGATTTTTCTATATCGCAGTAGGAATACAGCATTTTACTAATCCCTATTGGTTTGTAAAGATTGTTCCTCCTTTATTACCTTACAAGCTAGCACTTGTGTATATAAGCGGTATTTTAGAGGTCATCCTTGGAGGACTTTTAATGTTTAAGCGTACAAGATATCTAGCAGGATTTGGGCTGATAATTCTTTTAATTGCTGTCTACCCCGCAAATATATATTTAGCATTAACCAATGGAGCAGCTTTAAATACAACACCATTGATTGCTTGGGGAAGGCTACCGTTTCAATTTGTTTTCATAGGTCTTGCATACTGGCATATGCAAAGCTAAGTAAGTATAGCGTATTGGTATTTTGAACATGGGCATAATCAACAAATGAGGTAAGCGCATAAAGTAAATTATGCCCAGTTCTCTACATACCTAATGCACCCCAAAGGGTACATCTTATCATTAAAACGGTTGAAATCTACCATTTTCTAAGTTTATTTTATGAGGTGTGACCATCATCACAAGGGAAAAATGTGTCATAAATACCAGAATTTGAAGCATCAAGTCGATAAATAATTACACTAATGAATATCTCCTCTATTTTCAAGTCAATAGACAAACGAATCACACTGATATATTTACCAAGGACTGCATGTTTTCTATTTATTTTTTTTCAAATGGTAGGTATGCTTGTGTATCCAGGGGGAACCATACATGACGCCTCTACATTAGGCTATACATTTTCTCAAAACTTTTTCTCGGATATGGGTGCGTATGCAGCGCGTAATGGTGAACCAAATTATCTATCAATGATGCTTTTCAGTTTTTCGCTCATGGTGGTCGGAATAACTTTCATGCTATATTATTTGTCCTTGCCTAGCGTGCTGGGAAGAACCAGATCGAATTATATGATGGCCTGCCTTGGCAGTCTCTTTGCAACTATCAGCTCCATCTGTATGATCGGAACGGGGCTGACACCAACCGATCTTGTTTTCGAACCCCATGTTTTATTCGCGAATAATATTTTTCATTTTTCATTGCTTTCTTCATCATTATACACAGTTGTTGTTTACAGGTCAGAGGTGTTAGAAATGAAATATATCACGGGTTATGTACTATTTTTCTTTTCAATCGCGGCCTATGTAGGGGTGCTACAGTTTGGGCCATCGGCCAGAGCTAGTGTAGACGGGTTAGTGTTTCAAGTTGTTTCACAAAAAATGATAGTGCTAGCTTTTATATGTTCAGTTTTACATCAAACATATGGATTTTCAAAAGTTGGTGTTTTATCTGGGAAAACATAATATTCAATTAAAGGCATTATTGCTTGTTGCTGATTAAAGAATATTTCCCATTTGTTCCATCTACATTACTTTCATCAATTGTAGAAAAAATTAATCAAAATACTGATCATATGGAGTTCTCGCACATGATAAATGGTAGATGGGAGAACCAATACATCAGTTTCCATTTCATTCCTGAGGTTCTAAATATTTTACGGCTTGCATGCAGAGCGGGTAGGGCCATTACTGGAAAATCACTGATTATACCGCACAAGGGATTAGGATTTCCAGCCGATGAGTTTTGGTTCAATATCGCAATGCCTGGTGATGCAACCGGATGGCATGACCATAAGAGCGATGCCAATTTGTCCGGAGTTTACTATCTAGACGTTCCAAAAAATTCGGGGCATATAAATTTTCGTAAAAGATTAAATAATTTATGGAATGAATTTTATTTACGTTCCGAAACTGGAAAAATGATCCTTTTTGACTCCAAAATTCAACATTCAGTTGCAGAAAATCAAAGTAATGCAAGGAGGATATCTTTAGCTTTTAATTTGTATACCTTTCCATTACGGGAAGGTATACAATAATGTATGTCTGTGGTTTTCCTTTTTTCATATTAAATAGTTTTATCGTTAATTTTTATCATAATGGGGTTTTCGAATTAATCAGCTTTACATTGTTAGTACAAACATGATATACCTAGCTAACTGCGTCCAAAATCATCTTAAAATTTTCATTAAAGTATGAAAAAAGAATGAAAAAAATTGCAATCAGGATAGTAATTGTTATTTGTCTTGTTTTTTGTTTTTATCATTATGTTTTGATTTGGTTGACACATTTAATATGAGATATGAAAAAATTTTTACTTATGTTATTTTGGATGAGTGTTGCTGGAGGTGGTGTTATTATAATTGATTCATATTTTGAAATACCCGATGAGGTCTCTGGAATACTTTACTTTATTAGTATCGGAATTGCGGCATCAAGTGTCCTTAACTACTACAAATAGAAAAATAATAGTCTAAAACTCGGTATGAAAAAGACAAAATATAGTATTAAAAATCATAGTAAATATTTGTTGATCAAATTTTGGCTAATCCCAACATTCATTATCACGGTTTTAATTGCACAGGACAATGTGTTATATTTAGCAAATGAGGAGCCTACAAAAATGAAAAGATCTGATTCAGAATGGAAGCGCATTCTTTCAGCAGCTGAGTATCATATACTGCGCGAAAAAGGAACTGAAAGAGCATTTACAGGTGAGTATGACGGACACTTTGAAGAAGGGACGTATGTTTGTGCTGGATGCGGTAATAAGATATTCGAATCCGAAACAAAGTATAGGTCTGGTTGTGGCTGGCCTGCATTTTACAATGCAATTCCCGAATCAGTACAGGAACATGAGGACAACAGTTTTGGTATGCGACGCATTGAAATTACTTGCAGTAAATGCGATGGCCACCTTGGTCATGTTTTTAACGATGGGCCCCAGCCTACCGGTTTGAGGTACTGTATTAACTCCGTTTCAATGGACTTCAATCCCTCAGATAAAGAAGACCAAAAATGAAAAAAGGTAAAGTGAAAGAGTATGATAAAGGAAAGGGGTTTGGTTTTATCACTGGGACAGATAACGAAGACTATTTTGTTCATGTTAGTGGTCTCAGAGAACATTTAAAGGCAAAAGGACTCTTACCCGGACAAAATGTTTCCTTCGATGTAGATTTTGGAATGAAGGGGGATAAGGCAATAAATGTTAGAGTTGACTAATTACTTTTAATCCCCTGTAATAAAATTTTTTACCACATTCTTCAAATTCATCGGAAACTTATGCTTTCCTGCAAATAGATGCAGATCAACATCATACCCACAGCCACTTAGTAATTCTTCCGCGATATAGCTCTGTTTTGGTTCTACAACCATGTCTTTTTTTCCGTGAATAAGCAGCACTGGAGTTCTTAAACTTTTTTGGGATATATTAGTAGTAAAGTTTTTTTTATCCCTAATAAATCCTGCAACAGGAATAATACCTCCCAAAGCAAAAGATTGTCTTTTCATATAATCTATAGCGAGACAAGCTCCCTGCGAAAAACCTAATAAAAAAATGGATTTTTTTTTAAAACCGTCGCCCTCAATTTTTGAGATAAGACTGTTTAGTAAATCAATGGACAGTGTGCAATCCCACTCAGAATTAGTTTTTTCTATGTACCAAGAAAATCCTTTAATTTTAGTTTTATATGGGCCTTGCGGAAGGAGCCATGTTGTATCGTTTAAATCTATAGTATTCGCAATTGGTGCCATTGAGTTTACATCCCCAGTCCAACCATGCATTGCGATAATTACATTCTTTGGAACATTCGAGGTTGAGAAAGATTTACAAACCATTTAATTGTAGATAGTACAGCAGCATTCCTCCACGATTGTAGCGCTGGAAAAATCCTCACCGTCCATGATAAATCGTATACACTGGTCAATATTTGCAGATACATTAATTTGGGTCAGGTCTGCAAGATCATTTATGGTCACCTTTTTATATAAATAACCGTCAACAAGACCGCCCCCACAATCTGTGCAATCAGAAATGCTTGCACCTGAATTGCACGATAGTAAGGGTAATAAGATTATTATAGTGAAAAAAAACTTAATTATGTTTGATCCGGTATCACGCATTAGGTTATCTATTCTCCTCATAATCTTGCATCCTTCTTTTAAAATCTTCTAAGTCATCGGCCTGTAGAAGAGGACTTATTTCTACATTTTTTTCAAGCAATATTGACATCTCTTCGCCATAGTCGTGTCCAGGGTATATTCTAACATTCTCTGGCATTTTTAAAATCTTCATATAAACAGAGTGATACAGGTCCTCAACACTACTCTTGCTACTTATCACCCTACCTGTTCGCCCAACAAACATCGTATCTCCTGTAAACAATGCAGGCTTTATTAGATAGCAAATTGAGTCGTAATAATGCCCTGGAGTGTGGATAGATGTAAACTCAAGATGCCCACACTTCAATTTCTTATTATCACCGATCCCTTGAAAGTTTTTTTTCTTGGCTAGTATTTCTGAATCTGGATGTCCAATTATAGCCATTTTTGGATAGGCCTCGGTATATTCTTGTAAGTAATATAGGTGGTCTTTATGACTGTGGGTAATTAATATAGCGGCAGGCGATTGATGTACATATCTATATATTTTAGTTAATTCAATAGAGGCATCTACGAGGACTTGGTTGCCGGTATGGCTACAAGAGATCACGTAGCTTAAATTGTTATCAAAACCACCTTTTAGACATTTAATAGAAAAATTAGTTTCTGGGTTCATGAAATACCAGTGCTGTATACATTGTTACTCATAATATTTTAAAGATTGTATGATAATATTAATATCTAAAATCGATAAAATTAAGGCTGTTTAGATAGATAATAAGCTAATCAATAAGGAAGATTTAAATGCAGAAAATAAATATCATATTTTTAGTTATCACAATTTCTAGTTGCAATAACACTAGTGAAAGAAAATCCATATCAAATTTATCAACATTTGAAGATTCAACAAGTTATGCTTTGGGCGCTGACCTTGGTGAAAATCTTAAACGGCAGCAAATTGAAATAGACTATGATATCTTCTTAGCGGGCTTAGTTGATGGAATGGAAACAGAAATGGTGCGGTTTGATCAAAAACAGCGAAGAGAGATAATGGCGTCATTGCAGAAGAATATAAGAGATAAGGCCAAGCTGGAAGGAGATACTAACCTTAAAATTGCAGAAGAGTTTTTAGAAAAAAATAAAAAAAGCAGTCCGGAGGTCAAAGAGACACCAACTGGATTACAATATAGAATTTTGAAGGAGGGTACAGGTTCAAGTCCAAGTAGTACGGATAAAGTAAAAGTGCATTATGTTGGAAAATTGTTAGATGGGACAGTTTTTGATAGCTCTGTAGAAAGAGGTGAACCATCCGAATTTGGACTAAATCAGGTCATACGTGGCTGGACAGAGGGTTTACAGCTAATGAAGCCTGGGGCTAAATACGAATTTTTCATCCATCCAAAAATTGCCTATGGATCTAGGCCTAGACCGAAAATTCCAGGAAACAGTCTCCTCATATTTGAAGTGGAGCTGTTGGATATACTACCTAAGAAATAAAGTAATTTAAGTACCCCGGACAGGATTCGAACCTGTGACCCACAGCTTAGAAGGCTGTTGCTCTATCCAGCTGAGCTACCGGGGCTCATTAATGAATTAGTATGAATTTAATGCACTTACGATAAAACTAGGCACAGCGATTTTATAATTTTTTGGTTTAATAAACTTAGTTAAGTGATAAAACAAAATCAGAGGCCCTTTTTGAACTTTTGCCATCGTTAAAGTAGAAACAATTATTAAGCAGGGTTTCATAGTTAGACCGAGAATTACTGCTTAATTCAGCATTAACTAAAGAGCTTAAATTCTTGCCATAATATTTTTTGGCTAGGTCAAGAATATTTAAATCGGAAGGCATTTTGTGTAAATCCTTGTAATTATTATCAGCGATGATTATTGGATTCTTTGTAATCAAATATTCATAAATGATTGATGATGTATCACTTATCATTAAATCGGATATTGCGAAATCATACATGCTATTATTTTTTAATATTTTCGCAGGGTTAGAGAAATAAACATTGTTGAGACCATTTGACTTCGCCCAGAATTTAAGGGGCAGGATATGTCTACGATCATGAAAATGGGGTCTTATTATGAGGTTAAATTCTCCGTCTAATTCTTTACAAAACCGCTTTCCATATTTTTGCAGGGTGCCATTTCCCCATCTCCAAGTAGGAGCATATAATATATTTTTTCTGGAACGGTCTTTTATACCAAGATAATTCATGTATCCATTGCGATCAATCTGATTGTTTACATAATCATCAAATTTGGGGTATCCAATATCAACAAGTTTCTCGCTGGGAATTTCAACGTCCATATCTTTCATTTTATGAAGATGTTTTGGACCAGAAATAAAATGATAATCATATGATTTTAAGATTTCAGCGGAGCCACCGTATTTTTTATCCCCAGCTCCATGACCAATAAATATCGAAAAAGAATTATCTTTGTTATTGTTAACGAACGTACAAGACCCTGATAAGATTACTCCTCTGAGGTCAAGAGGTTTCCTAATATCTCGTATTATTACTGGTGGTGTATTTAGAAAACCTTTTATGGCTTCATTCTTGACGCTATTGAAGAGATAGTACTTAAATCTTAGCATCCTATTGAATTTATTCACAATAAATGTACCGCCCGTAAGTTCAAATATTGACTTTGAATGACTGTACTGATAAACGGCGTTTGCAAAAAAATAAATGTTCACGTGTTTTTAATTATTATTGATTTATAATCAGATCCTTAACTTTTTCGTTGCCCATTGCATAGTGTAGAGCTTCAGGTGTATCGATGTCTAACCAAAATCGATTATCAATGTCTACTCCTCCAAGCAGACCATCTTCAATTAATGCATTACAGCCACTTGAGAGTGAGCATTGGTTTTTTTTATAAGCACCATTGAGGTAGTGAAAAAAATCATATTTGCATTTAAAAAGACCAATATCGATTGCGTTGTAATTTCTAAGATTCTTAGACATTTTACTTATTATGAAACTCTCGGTATCAACTTGTACCTTCATCCCGTCTTCAATATCAAATATAGATTCAATATTTAAATCTAAGCCAACGTTCACTAATTTATTGTTTAACTGGCTATTCATTACTACTTCAAGGCTGTCAGAAAAGTAGAGATGGTCACTCATGGATATTAAAAATTCTTCGTTAGGTTCAATATTGGGCATGGCCTTTAAAACACTAATACCGTTTTCTAGTCTCCACTCATCATTATGGATGTATCGTACATTCAAGTCACGCCATCTATCATGGAGATATTTTTCAATGGAATTACTGTTGTAGCCCGTAATTATAAGTATTTCTTTGATGCTGTTTTTTTTACAATTATTTAAAAGAGTGTCAATTATGGGTGTGTCGTGTATTTTGGTTAAGGTTTTCGGTTTATCAGTTTTAGCACGTAGCCTTGAACCTTGACCAGCAGCAATGATTATTAGTTTCAAATTTATTGTGTCTCGTAGTAGTCTAGACCCAAATGAGTGATAAGATCTTCTCCCATCATATGGCGCAAAGTATTTTTCAGCTTTGCAAGTTGAACAAAAAGATCATGTTCTGGATATAACTCAGGGAGGCACATTGGACTTTTGAAATAAAATGATAGCCACTCTTGTATTCCATCCATTTTTGCCTTCTTAGCAAGATCAAGAAAAAGAACAAGGTCTAGAACGATTGGTGCTGCAAGGATGCTATCTCGGCATAAAAAATCGACTTTTATTTGCATTGGATAACCCAGCCATCCAAAAATATCTATATTATCCCAGCCTTCCTTATCATCTCCTCTAGGAGGATAATAGTTTATACGAACTTTATGATATATATCATCATATAACTCAGGATTTTTCTTAGGCTCAAGAATTGTATCTAGCACTCCAAGTTTACTCTCCTCTTTTGTTTTGAATGCGTCGGGGTCATCAAGTACCTCTCCATCGCGGTTGCCAAGAATATTAGTTGAGAACCAGCCATTGATACCGAGTTGTCGGGCTTTTAAGCCAGGTGCTAGTATGGTTTTCATTAGTGTTTGGCCCGTTTTAAAGTCCTTTCCAGCTATTGGAGTCTTTGTCTGGCTTGCAAGCTCTTGCAATGCGGGTATATCAACTGTAAGGTTGGGGGCACCATTTGCAAACGGGATACCCATTTTGAGGGCTGCATAAGCATATACCATACTGGGGGCAATGTGCGGGTCGTTATCCTCTAGGCCTTTTTCAAAGCTTGATAGGTCGGAGTGCACGTCGGATTTTTCCATGAAGATTTCCGTACTCCCGCACCAAATCATGACATTACTAGTCGTTCCATTTATATTCTTAAATTCTTCAATGTCTTTGATAACTTGGTTAGCAAGATCAAGTTTATTTTTACCTTTCTTTATCCAACCTCCGTTTAGCCGCCTGACGTAATTTTTATCAAAAACAGCTTTGAAAACTCTAATCTTTTCAAGATCATGTTTTAGCTCGTCTAATAGGTTTTTTTCCAAAACAGCGGATCTGATTGCAATTTCGTATACATTTTCATCATTAATATCCCATCCTCCGAATACTAAGTTTTTCATTGGAACGGTTTTTGCAAAATCTTTGATTAGGGGTGTCCTGTCTTCAGTACGTTTTCCTAGCCTTATCGATCCCATCTGTGTCATACTTCCGACAGGCTTTGCTAAATTTTTGTTGCAAGCAAGTACACCACAAATAAAAGTGCTTGCCACAGAACCCATACCAGGAATAAGGACTCCAAGTTTTTCTTTTTTGTTAGTTGTCATCATAGCTTATTTTGCCTGTAATTAGTTACGTTATTTTTAGTTTTGAAGGTAATCACCAGCTGCATGCAGTTTCCAATTGAGATCGCTTTTATCCAAAAGAAAAGTGGTAATTAAATTAGTTATAAGTCTTTAAAGTAAGTATTAAATATTACAACCTTTGTACATCTTGTAATAATTAAATCATTTTTTCGTCTGCCAATGAAACTTTTTAATCAGGGTTATATCTATAAATGGATCTCCATTCATACTTTTCCTTAGACGAGCGCCCCTTTATTTTTTGAAACCTCACCTCGTCAACCTTTTTTGTACTCAAAATAGCCTTACGGTAGCCATCAAACTTGGTTTCCATCTTCCAATTTAAAATTTTAGGTCCAAGAAGTTCTCTATGGGATAGATTTTTATGTTTCTTAATTAAGTTGATTATGTGTTTTGTTTTTTTTGATCTAATTGTTGGGCGCTTTTTCTGAATCTGATTTATAGTATTATTTATTTTATCCACTTTCTTTTTGATGTTATGTTTCATTATTAGATTACTAATTGACTTTCCTGCCATGAGGTTTCTATAGCTAGGGTCATCTAGGTATTTGTTTAGTAGGATAATTAGTTCCTTACGTGTTTTATAAAAGTCAGAACTTTTATTTATTTCTATGAATATCGGATCATTAAAAATTAGAAATGGTATACCGCATTCATTACCCTGAATAATAGCCTCTTGTACCTCTAAATGTAAGTCCTTAGGAGATACACCAACACAGCAGGATCTCAGTTTGTGTAGATAATCTTTTTTACTAGTATACCCACTAGCTATCACCCAACGATATTCTCGCGATAACTTGTGTGATGTTTTCATCCTTGGAATCCAAACTTTAAAATCGTCTCTCATTTTCCTGAGGTGTAAAATAGTTTTTTGAAACTCCATAAAATCAGATTCTTCATCTACTTGGTGATTCCAGACAATTGTTCTTGAATACGTTCCTGAATTATTAGGTTTTACATTTCTTGGAATAACAACAGGTGGTAGGGTTTTTAATTTTTCATGTAACTCGCCACAAACCGATGAGCTAAATATACTGCGAGCTTCTTCGTGAACTTGCTGTTTCTGTAATCTTGTATTTAAAAAACATACATCCATCTCGGTTAGCCCAAAGATAGTGTACTCAAAGACGCCCTTCCAGTCAATATCTGGAAGTTCAAATAGGTGCAAGTAGCCAATAATTGGAGGGGTCAAATTAGTTCTATAGCTAAAAAAAAGTTTCAGTTGTCTAGCAATTTCAGGCTTGTGGCAAAATATAAGGTCAATTGGGTAGTCTGCGCATCTTAACTTCTTGGTAAGTTCATTTAGATCAAAATGCACCTTGCCTAATGGACCATCAGGGACCTCTATGTCAATAAATTTTGTATTCAATGCGCTTAGTTTCTTCCTGTTATTTTCGTGTTGCAACCCTGCTGCTTTCTTGCGACTTTTTGGCGTAAGGATGTACCAGAATAGATCTTGCCGTTTTTTGTGAAATGTGTTTATCATCTCAGATAAAAATTCTATGTAGCTGTTTTGTGAAAAGCTATTTTCGGTTGTCACGGATTCGAGATCTGGGTATAATAAAATTCTGATCATTATAATTGAAATTTTACTAATTACTTAAAAAATTGAAATTTTGCTTTTTATAAATTACTTACAAGCTCCTATCCATTATTAAAAAAATTAATAAATATTTCCTTCTATTTCTCGTCGATAAATTTCTTGACTGTTATCTGTGATAAGTTGTACACTTTATGAGAGAGAGATAGAGAATATCCTCTATCCACTACCAAAGAACCAAATAAATATAAAATGGAGGTCTTAAATGGCTGAAGTAGTTGCCAATACTGGCGTATCAAAAGAAAAAGGATACCTATATTATTTAGGTAAAGACGGAAATGTATGGCGTTCTCAAATGGCGCGAGCTGGAAAAGGTGGCGGTAATGCAGAAAAAGTTGCAGATGCAGGAGTCACAAGAGAATCTGGTTATCTTTACTATGTCGATAAGAATGGTAACGTATCTCGTTCTCCGATGGCGCGAGGCCGTAAGTAAAATACTAGACAATCTATTTAAGTCAAAGGCTCTCCTTTTCAGGGGGAGCCTTTTGCTTTTCATTTGATCATATTTTTTTATTATATTTTATTGATTTATTCGCATAATCCGAGATAATATTCTATCACAAAACAAATTGCAATGAAGAATATAACATTACAAATAATAATAGCTACTTTATTAGCTCCACTAAGTGCTGAGGGCTTGCAACTTTTTGGTTCAAAAAAGAGTGCGGAAAAAGATAGAGGCAGTGCAAGTAGTAGCCTCAGCTCAGAGGATGAGTCCTACGAAGATTTTTCAAGCACAGAGGTCGCAACAAGAAAAAATATAGAATCAGTTATACCTGTTAAACGTGTGCCCAACGGTTGGGTTTTCCGCGATGAGTTATTAGCCCCTTGGGAATCGAATCTTCCTGCAGTTTTGTCAATAATACCTGATACCACAGTTGAGGTGGTTTATCATGATGACAATAGAACTACCCGTGAGGGTTTTGTGTTGCCGATCAAAAGAGCATCTGTCGAATTTCAATATACTTCCAGACTAACTCATGAACTCATCATGCTTGAATTTGTCAATGTAGATTTTATCTACAGTACAACCAACAACAATGACTCCCACTTCATTCTTGAAGGTATAACCAAAAAGGTAAAATTAAAGGATACGGGTTTTCCTCAGCTAACCTCATCTGATATTATCAAACACAAGGTTTTGATGGAGTATGGCACGCCAAAAGAATTTGATGGAGTATGGCACATATACGAAGATCTGAAATCAACTTACAAGGTTAGAGAATTAGATGAGCGGAATATCAAAGTAGAGCTCAAGAGCCTTGAGGTCGTTCAAAAATTAGAAAAAGCGATCGATGACACCTATTCAAAGCAAGGAATTGAGTATAAAAAGCGCCTAATGGTTCAGGGAATAGACATATAATTCTCTGCCTAAATATTTATATAAAAAAAAGGTCCAAGCAGGGCCTTTTTTTGTTTCTGCTACTCTCTCAATCAGTAATCAGTAAGAACTTATATCAACCAATTGTATCAACTATTGGGTTTAGAGGCAATGATAAGACAGAGACCTACATTCTGCATCGTGAAGTTGCTCACCCTGTCAATCTTATGCTCGATACTGTACTCGTGGATGAGGACAAAAACCGGCTCGAAAACCTAGGTTTATTTAGTGAAATTAGTACAGAAATTGTACCTCTTGAGGATGGCACAGTCAAACTAATTTATGTCGTAATTGAATCGATACACAAAACTCCACCCTTAGTCTTCCCGACATATGATGAAGATACGGGGTGGTCTTTTGCAGGTCTATGGATGATCAATAATTTTAGGGGTAGAAACCAATCTCTCATTCTGAACGGTACTTTTGGAGGGCGAGACACATATGGTGTCAGTTTTAATGATCCTTGGATTTTTGGCGATCATATATCATTTGCTTTTAATATTAGTCGCATAATTTTTGAGCATAGATTTTTAAATAGGAATCTTGAGCTTAACAATTTTTCATTGAAGCTCGGTAAATGGTATGGACTTTCTGTCAAAACACAATTTGGTTTAGATCTCGGAAGGAAACAATATTTTAATGAACAGTATAAGGAATCGTTCACTTTTTTTGGGATTACTGGTGAGATAAGATATGATACAAGAGATATTTATTGGAACCCGGGAAAGGGCTTGCTATTGGTGCATGGTTTTTACCACCAAAATGGAATTAACCCCTCAGATTTTAACACTACACTTTTTACTCAATCTTTGTCGCTTTACAAGAAGATTTCTAAAAAAGGTAAGAAAAAAGTAATAGCATTTAACACTTCCTCTAATATAAAGTATGGCAGTAAAAGTGATTTATGGCTTGAGTATTTTGGTAATTCATCAACCATCCGAGGATGGTCGCCACCAGATTCTAATCTTTATCTCGCAGGAAAACAGCCATTTAGGTTTGGCCACGATTCATTTTTATTTTCAATGGAATTCAGGCATGAATTGATACCGAAGCGGGCAACTCAAGTTGGTACTGAGTTTGGATTATCGTTAGTTATCTTTTCAGAATTTGGTGTCATTGCGAACCAATGGGAAGATATCAATAAGATAATCCCAATGCAAGGGTATGGGGCAGGTATTAGAATCCCATTTCCGATTGTTAGTGTTATTAGAGTTGATCTCGCCTGGGGTTATAGGTCAAGGTTGTGGAACCCTGGAGTGATTCACTTTGGTATTGGACAAAAGTTTTAAAAATTATGGGAGCGGATTCTTCTCTGGAGCCAGTAATCCGCCTGATATAATAGTTTTCAACCCTTCCTCCACTGTCATGCCCGTAGATATGGTGTCAGCCTGTGGAATCATCAGAAAAAAACCTGATGTTGGGTTAGGAGTAGTGGGCACAAAAAGGTGATAATAAGGAATGTCATCGATATTCTTTGATTTTCCGCTAATAAAAGCCATCGTCCATAAACCGTTTCTTGGGTACTGGATATACACTACTCCATCAAATGCATCGGTGGTTCCTTTCGTAAAGGTGTCGGTAATCTGCTTTAAGGTAGTGTAAATCATATTAACGATAGGCACCCTTTTTACAATGCTTTCGCCTAGATCAAAAACTTTTTTTCCTAAAAAGTTTGTCACGATTATACCCAGCAAGTATATCAAAACAATAGTAAGTATTATACCTAGTCCTGGAATACCTAACCCAAATCTTTCTAGAATAGGTCCTGACATTCTTTCAAGACTTTCAAAAAGAATCTTGATTACAACATAGGTAAGGTATAAGGGGAGTAGGGTTGCAATGCCTGCGAATAACTTTGCTCTAATGTTTTGTGTTAGTGTGTTCATTATGTATTAAAGTTAATTGACCTTGCCGTCTATTAAAAGACAGTGTTTAAAAAGGTACTTTCCAAATTAAGTAGTATAGACTTTTTTTCAATCCCGCCACTATATCCACCAAGTTGCCCATCGGAACGAACGACTCTGTGGCATGGAATGATGATGGGTAGAGGATTTTTTGAATTAGCGGTTCCAACTGCTCTTACTGCATTTTCGCTCCCAATTATTTTCGCAACCATACTATATGATACCTTTTGGCCATATTTTATTTTTCTCACTTCCATAAGTGTTTTTTTATAAAATGGCGCTAACTCTATTTTCATGGGTAAATGAAAAACTGATCTTGTACCATTAAAATATTCTTTTAATTGCTTTTTTGCCTCATCTAAAATACCATTTGATGCTTGGAGAAAAGTTGACTGATGTGAAGCTATGAACTGAATTCGTCGAACGAAATTATCGCATGCAGATACCTTAACATATCCGACCGGAGTTTTTATTGTAAAATATTTAACCAAATGTTAATAACAGGTCACTCTCCAATGTTAGCTCAATTGAAAATTTTATCTAAGAACAGAAATTAAAATTCTTCGTGAAGCAAGTTTATAGCTTGTTAGCAGTAATAGAATTAATCTTTTTCAGCAATTTTTATAACGGTGGGACTAGCAATAAAAATACTTGAGTATGTACCGACAAATACACCTATGATCATGGCAAAAGAAAAGTTATGAATGACTTCACCACCAAATAAAAATAAAATTAAAACTACGGCAAATGTTGTGACAGAGGTGACTATTGTTCTACTTAATGATTCATTGATACTCTTATTTATAACGGATGTAAAGTCTGAACCTTTTAGTGATTTCATGTTTTCTCTAACTCTATCGAAGATCACAATAGTATCATTAAGCGAGTAGCCAACTATCGTTAAAAACGCTGCAATAACTGCCAATGATATTTCAT
>CAJWHU010000014.1 GCA_913041325.1 uncultured Fidelibacterota bacterium
GTTTGAAAAAGTATAAATACCACTACCGCTCATTTTATCATTAGACCATGAACCCCTGTATGTGTTACCGTCAGCAAATTCGAATGATCCTTGGCCATTTTTAAATCCATTCATCCATTCTCCATCATATTTGTCACCCATCGCAGATCTAAATAATCCTCGGCCATGCTTTTTCCCTCGTTGCCAATCACCTGTATAATTATCACCCCTTGAATTTGAATATTGCCCAGAACCATGAAAAAGATCATTCATAAAATCGCCCGTGTAAGTTATGCCATCAACAATATAGGTAGCTGTACCTCTACCATCTTTTATATCCTCTTTCCATAATCCATCGTAAGTATCCCCATTAGCATATACAACCTTACCCCGGCCATTTTTTTGATTATTTTTCCACTCTCCAACATATTCATCTCCATTAATATATTTATAAACTCCCGATCCATTTATACGATCTTCAACCCAATTACCATCGTATATACTGCCGTCTAGGTTTTTCAAAATACCTTTGCCCTCCCTAACACCAGCTTTCCAATCTCCCTCATAAATGTCCCCATTCAGATAACTATATTTGCCTTTGCCTGTCATCTGGTTATCTACCCATGAGCCATCATAAATTTCCCCGTTTGCATATTGAAATTCTCCAACACCTTGCTTCATCCCCATAGACCAAGCGCCCTTATATCTGTCACCATTGTTATAAACCATTTCACCCATGCCATCCATGTAATCACCAACCCAGTTTCCTTTATAACTATCACCGTTTTTATATTCAATTTGCCCCATTCCGTGCCTCAAATCGTCCTTCCAATCTCCTTCATAATGCTCGCCATCATAAGTAGTGAAAATTCCTTTGCCATGCCTCAGATCCATTTTCCAAAACCCCTCATAGGTATCACCATTTGTGTATTTAAATGATCCTTTTCCATTAAACTTATTATTTTTCCACTCCCCAACATATCTGGTTCCTCCAAAAAAAAGGTTATCTGCTGACAAATTTTCAGATTTTTTTTGCCCTGCAAAAGAGTACGTACCTTCGCCGTCTCTTTTCCCATTTTTCCAGGTACCTGTGTATCTATGCCCGATAATATCTGTGTATGTGCCTTGCCCGCTTTTTTGATTGTTCTCCCATTCACCCACATATTTATTACCCTCTTTATCCGTAAAAGTCCCCTGCCCTTCTCTTAAATTATTTTTCCACTCACCTGCATATTTATCCATTTCACTTGTTATCATAGTACCTTTACCGTTTTTTTCACCACTAATCCATTCTCCGTCATATTGGTCCCCATTTGAATATGAAAACTTCCCGCTGCCTTGGATGATGTCATTTACCCAATCCCCATCATAAGTATTGCCATTACTGTAAAGCATCTTACCTTCACCGTGCTTTTGATTATTTTCCCATTCTCCCGAATATATATCTCCGTTTGAACTAGTATACTCTCCAGTACCACTTTTTAGCCCATTTTGCCATTGGCCATTGTAGCTATCTCCAGATATATATTTCATTGAACCACTTCCATATCTTTGGTTACCTTGCCACTCACCCTCATAAATATCGCCATTAGAATAGGTCTGAATTCCATTACCGTTTCGATTATCTGCTATCCAATCTCCTGTATATTTCTCATTCTCACTATTAGTAAAAATTCCTCTACCTTGTTTTGAACCATTGAGCCAATTACCAACGTATTTATCGCCTGATTCCCATAGAAAAGTTCCTCTTCCATTAAATTTATTTTCTTTCCAACTTCCTTGGTACTTATCACCATTACTGTAGCTGTACGTACCTTCACCATTAAAACTATTATCGCTCCAACCCCCAAAATATGTGTTCCCATCCAGATCCGAAAACGTGCCTTCTCCCTCCATTTTCCCATCAACCCAAGACCCATTGTATTTTTTTCCATCACTCTGTGTTAATATTCCTGCACCTTGAATTACATTGTTCAAAAATTCACCCTCGTATATATCACCGTTTGAGTAAGTTAGATTGCCTATGCCATTTTTTTTATCTTCCAGCCAACTTCCTCTATAGGTATTGCCATTTGCATAAAAATATGACCCAAAATTATTCTTCGTTCCAACAGACCAGTTACCCTGGTATATATCTCCGTTCAAGTAGCGAAATGTTCCCTCCCCATTTCTTTCCCCTTTTATAAAGTATCCCTCATATAATTCGCCATTATTATATCTATAAACTCCATATCCGGTACGAGAATCATTTACCCACTCGCCGTCGTACTTATTACCATTTGAAAATATGTATATACCCCTTCCGTGCATTGTCCCATCTAGCCAATCACCTATATAGGTTTCTCCCAAAGATGATCGAAAAGTACCGAAGCCATGCAATCGTCCATCTCTAAATGTTCCTTCGTAATAATTACCATTTGCTGATGAATAGATTCCTTTACCCTCAATCTTATCATTTTTCCATTCGCCATGGTACTCGTTCCCATTTTGGAAAGTATATGACCCTGATCCTTGCATTTTTCCTGCTACGAATTCACCCTCATAAATATCCCCATTGGTATACTCATATTTTCCGTAACCAGTCATGACGCCATTTTCCCATTCTCCATCATAATTACTACCAGATGAATAACTAAACTTACCCTGACCATGTCGCATGTCATTTTTCCATTCACCTTCGTAAATATTACCATTAGGATATTTGAAAGTACCCTCTCCATTTTTTACACCATCCCAAAATTCACCATCATACGTATTGCCATTTTTAAAAGTATATACACCTTGCCCAGTGCGTTTACCATTTTTGTAATCACCAACATATTTCTCGCCATCAGGGTAAAGAAAGGTTCCTAAGCCATCTCTTTTACCCCCTTTAAATTCGCCAGTATATACATTGCCATTTTTGAACTTATAAGTTCCTGTACCGTGGCTTTTATCATTTTTCCACTCACCTTCATAAATATTTCCATTTTTAAACTTGAATGTACCCTTGCCCTCCATATTGCCATTCTGAAACTCGCCTTCATACTCATCTCCATTGGTATAAGTAAAGACGCCTCGCCCGTGCTTTCTTCCGTCTAGAAAACCTCCTTTGTAAATGTTGCCGCTTGCAAATGTATATGTACCCTGTCCATTCCTCTTGTCATTCTGGTAATCACCTTCATAAGTATTGCCCTCACCATCAGTAGAAATACCCTTCCCATGTTTTCTACCATTTTTCCAGTCTCCTGTATATTTTTTACCGAATGCATAAAAATATGTACCTGATCCGTGACGCTGATCATTTTTCCACTCACCAATGTATGTGTTGCCGAAAGGATAATAGTAGGTGCCTTGCCCATTCTTTTTCCCATCTATCCACTCCCCTTCATATTTCTCACCACCAATAATGTGGAGGGTTCCCCAACCGTTGAATAAATCGTTTTTAAACTGACCTACATAAGTATGACTATCATTTTGATATACTAAAGTCCCTTCCCCATCTTTCTTATTATTCCTCCAATTTCCCTCATACATATCTCCATTTACATAATAGTAAATTCCCTCGCCATGCCTATTACCATCCAAAAGCTCGCCCTTGTAGTTGTGACCATAATGAATAATTTCATCTCTATCATCTGGTTGAGAAATACCAATAGATAAAAGTTGAAGACCTATTACGTAAATGAGTTTCATATTCTTAATAATTTACAAAATTTTAAAACAAAAATCTGAACATCACTAAGCAAAGATCTTTAAGTAAGCGATCTCCCAATCGTTTTTTAAAAATAAATGATCTCTCAATGAAATAGGCTCGAAAATTTGTTATCAATGAAATCATCCAAGGTCATTGTGCGTTCAAAAAACATATAGGATGCAACATTCTATATCCACTACTTTATTCTATTTAAACCGATAACAAACATGAATTTTATAGTTTCCGTTTCATCAAAGAATTAATTGAAGGGCAAATTAGCTTAACTGATTAGATTATGGGGTCTCAAAACAAATAATAGGTTTTCTTAATTTTATCATTATTTTATAGAATATGGATTCAGAGTTGATAGAAGAATAGGTACTGAGGTCGCAAAATTGAAAAAATAAAGAAAAGGGTGAAATTTTCATCTAAATCAACAATCGATAGAATTCAGATTTTAAAGGCTAAGATGAAAAAATATTAGTGCTTTCTCTCATTTTTTTCATTCTTAAAAAAACCAAAATAAAGAACTCTTAAAAAAATAAACACCAGAGTAGAAATAATCATTCCAACTACAATTTCAATTCCATAATTAATAAAAATATATTCCATCTTCAGTTGTTAAAATATTTTCCCCAATAAGGGATATGAGTAATAGAAACTGAAATCATCAATAGAAGAGTTGATCATCCATCTCTGGTTATAACAATATCAAAAAAGTGATGGTATAAGAGTTAAAGTCATAACAATAGGACATACGAGACTAATAGTTGGGAATATTTTTTTCATTCAACAAAAATTATTTATGTCATAATATGAAATTCATTCCACGGTAACGGATTTAGCAAGATTCCTAGGTTGGTCAATCTCACAGCCCTTTAAAACAGCAATTTCATATGCAAGAAGTTGTAAAATTACTGAACTGGTTATTGGAAAAATAAATGGGTGTGTTTGTGGTACTTTTATGATATAGTCAGATAAAGACTCAATTTGTTTATGAGGTTTATCAGTTAAAGTTATTACTCTTCCTTTTCTAGCTTTTACCTCTTGGATGTTTGCTAAAATTTTTGTGAATGTTCCATCATGAGGGGCTATAAATATTACGGGCATATTCTTGTCAATTAGAGCAATGGGGCCATGCTTCATTTCAGCAGCAGGGTAACCCTCTGCGTGGATGTATGAAATCTCCTTAAGCTTCAGTGCACCTTCAAGAGCGACCGGAAAATTTATTCCTCTTCCCAGATAAAGCGCATTCTGTACATTATGATTATCAGCTGCAACTAATTTCACTTTTTCATAATTATCAAGCACTTCCTGCACATTGTCATCCACCCTGTATAGAGCCGCTAATAGATTTTGTCCTAAAAATCGGTCTACTCCTGTTCGTCGACCCAGCTTTAGTGCTAACATCAATAAAACAATAACCTGAGCAGTAAAAGCCTTGGTTGAAGCCACTCCAATTTCGGATCCTGCGTGGGTATATATCCCAGCATCAGTCTCACGTGCTATTGAACTTCCTACCACATTGCATATGCCTATAGTCAGAGCACCGAGTTGTTTTGCTTTTTTTACAGCACCCAAAGTGTCAATTGTCTCACCTGACTGGCTTATTGCAATTATAACAGTATTTACATCTATAATTGAGTCCTTATATCTAAACTCTGAGGCATACTCTACATGAACTGGTTTTTTTGCATAGCTTTCAATTAAATATTTACCAATAAGACCAGCATGCCAAGAGGTTCCACATGCGGTTATGTAAATTCTACTTGCAGAGATTAAATTAGGCATATAATCCGTAATACCGCCTAACTGCGTGGTACCATCGTCAAGGTTTAAACGTCCTCTCATTGTATTTGTAATTGATTGAGTTTGGTCAAATATTTCTTTAAGCATGTAATGGGGGAATTGACCTTTCTCAATTTCATCAATACTCATATCTATTTCGGTCACAGTCTTGGTTAGAATTTTACTAGAATCTATATCGGTAATCTGATGATTATTCCTAGTGATACATGCCATTTCACCATCATCAAGATATATTACATTTCTAGTGTGCTCGATTATAGGTGAAGCATCACTAGCTATGAAGTATTCTTTGTCACCAATACCGATCACAAGAGGGCTACCTAATTTTGCTATAATAATTTTATCAGGCTCATCCAAACAAATAGTGGCTATGCCATAAGCTCCAACTACCTCACCTAGCGCCGCTCTCACCGCATCTTGAAAACTAATACCATCCTCTTGATAGTATATCATAGAAATCAAGTTAACCAATACTTCAGTATCCGTTTGGCTTGTCATAGATATTCCTTTACTGATCAAGACTTCTCTAATTGTTTCGTGATTTTCAATTATCCCATTATGAACTAATGCAATTTTACCAGTTTTGTCCAATTGCGGATGTGCATTAATATCATTTGGCTCTCCATGTGTAGCCCACCGAGTATGTGCGATACCAGTGGTCCCTTTGTAAGGTGTATCTTCAATTAGAGACTTAAGATCAGAAACTTTACCGGCCCTCTTCAAGCATACTAACTTGTCGTTGTCAAAAAGCGCAACTCCTGAGGAGTCATACCCTCTGTATTCTAGCCTCTTTAGCCCTTTTATTAGGATAGGGATAGAATCTTTATTACCTATGTATCCAGTTATTCCGCACATGATATATTTTTAAAATTAGACATTGAAAAAAATGCTATATACCCTCTCATTGACATCCTTATAGTAATGATCGCTTAAAGTGGTCTCATGTTTAAAACCAACTTTTTCATAAAATTTATGTGCCAGTTTGTTTTCTTCATGAGTTAAAAGATACAGCTTACGTATTTTTTCTCCGAGACTTTTATAATACGAATCTGCGTCATCAATCATAGCCTCCACTAATCTGTTGCCAACACCTTTTCCTCTTGAACCTGAGAGTATACAAATTCTGTCAAGCTCAAAAAGACCATGTTTGGGCAGTCCATGTAGTATCCATGTTACTAGGCCAATTATTTTTTTGTTTTCAATTGCTAATATGTATTGATGTTCTTTTTTTATCTCTGTAAGAAATGAATTGGTGGCCTCTTTCAAATCTTCCATATTATAAAAATCAAGTAGCACTTCACCAATGGCAATTTCGTCTTTGATATTTGCTTTCCTAATTGTTATTTGTTTCATAAGAGCTCTATTCCCATTCGATAGTGCCAGGTGGCTTAGATGTGGTGTCATAGACTACACGATTTATACCCTTGACAGAATTCACAATTTTATTTGAAATTTTTGATAAGGTTTCATAAGGCATTGGAAACCAATTAGCTGTCATACCATCCACACTTGTTACTGCGCGCAAAACTAGTACATTTTCATAAGTTCGCTTATCTCCCATAACGCCAACTGTTTTAATTGGAGTTAAAACTGCAAAAGCTTGCCAAATTTCACTATACAAATTATCATCATGCAAAATTTCCAAATAAATTTCATCAGCTTTTTGCAAGGTTTTGACTCGCTCCTCCGTTATCTCACCTATTATTCTTACTCCCAAACCAGGGCCAGGAAATGGATGGCGATTTATTAGTGAGATTGGCAATCCAAGTTCTTTGCCAACTTCCCTTACCTCATCTTTGAATAATTCTTTCAAAGGTTCTATTATCTTTACATTGATTTTATCTGGTAGTCCACCAACATTATGATGACTTTTTATAACGGCGGCGGTGCTCCATTTACTTGAACCACTTTCAATCACATCAGGGTATAATGTGCCCTGCGCTAGGTACTTAATACCGCTAAATTCTTTCGCAATTTTCTCGAACGAGTGAATAAATTGAGCGCCAATTATTTTACGCTTCTTCTCTGGATCAGTAACTCCGCTCAATTTTGATAAAAATAAATTAGAGTGGTCATATGAGTATATATCTAAGTTGAGTCCCTTTTTTAAAGCTGACACGCAATTATTTACCTCATTTCTCCTCATTAACCCATTATCAATCATTATTGAATATGCTTGAGATCCAACTGCCTTATTCATTAATGCTGCCACTACTGTTGAATCAACGCCACCGCTAACGCCAGTTATAACATGCTTTGAACCAACTTGTTCCTTGATCATACTTATTTGTCTGTCTATAAAATTCTCCGAGGTCCAATTTGGTTTACAATCGGCTATACGGAATAAAAAATTATAAATAATATTTGACCCAAATTCAGTATGATATACCTCGGGGTGAAACTGTGTTGCGACCCTAGTTTCATCTGAATTTACAATGGCTGCAACAATACCATTTGAAGATTCCGCTAATACAGACCAATTTTTCGGAAGGGTCTCAACACGATCTCCGTGACTCATCCATACTTTAGAATCAGGGATATCTTTTAAAATGCTCCTATTAATTTTAACATTTAATTCTGCAAAGCCATATTCACCCTCTCCCTCGGATACTATATTACCACCATGAGATTGAACTAATAAATGTAGTCCATAACATATACCAAAAATTGGTAAATGGCATGACAATATATTAGTATCAAAGTTTGGCGCATCATTTCGATATACACTATTGGGGCCACCTGACAAAATAATCGCAGAGGGGGACTTTTGTAAAATTTCATCGAGAGATGATTCTGGAGATAATATTTCTGAATAAACTTTATGCTCTCTCACCCTTCTTGCAATGAGTTGTGTATACTGCGACCCGAAATCTAAAATTACAACGCCGTTTTTAAATAGATCACTCATCCAAAAAGTAGCTCTTAATTTTCGAAATATATTTTTCGTTTGTTAATGTTAATTGCATAGGTGTTATGCTAATGTAATTATCCTCTACCGCTTTGCCATCGTATTCATATGTTGTATCTGGATCAACTATATCGCCTTTAATCCAATAATACGAACGCTTTCTAGGATCCATTCTTTCCTCATAATAATCATCAAAACGCTGATTCCCTTGTTTAGTTATTTTTTTCCCTTTTACTTCGTTAGTTCTACAAGATGGGATATTTACGTTTAGAAATGTCCCCTGTGGTAGCTTTCGTTCTATGGCAAACTTTGCTATTTCAACGGCAGTTCTCTTTGAAAGATCAAAGTCGTCAGTCTTATTTGATGCGAGACTTATAGCAATGGAAGGTATGCCTAACATAGTTCCCTCAGCAGCGGCTGATACAGTACCTGAATAGAGCACATTTTTGCCAAGGTTAGATCCATGATTAATGCCTGAAACAACAAGGTCAGGTAAATTATCTGAAAGAGTTCGAACAGCAATCTTTACGCAATCGGCAGGCGTGCCGTTAACTGACCATCCATTAAATCCCTCTTTTATCTCTATGTGTTGAGTCCTAATTGGATCATTTAAAGTAATAGAGTGACTAGATGCGCTTCGTTCTTGGTTTGGAGCAACAACTAAAGTCTCACCAATCGTGCTAAGCGCTTGCCATAGTGCCAATATTCCATCTGAAAAAATTCCATCATCATTTGTAATTAATATTTTTGGCTCATTCATTTTAATATATTTATGATAGTAGAAATCTTTTTTTTCATATCATTTCGACTGACTATGTGATCGATAAAACCTTTTTCTAAAAGAAATTCAGCCTGCTGAAAACCCTTTGGTAGGTCTTGACCTATGGTTTGCTTTATTACCCTAGGCCCAGCAAAGCCAATTAACGCTCCTGGTTCGGCAAGAATAACATCGCCAAGCATACCATAACTTGCAGTCACTCCACCGGTAGTGGGGTCTGTTAATATTGGAATAAAAAGACCTCCGTTCTCTGAAAATTTTGCTAATTGAGCACTGGTTTTTGCCAGCTGCATCAAGGAAATAGCTCCTTCTTGCATCCTAGCTCCTCCTGAAGCGCAAACTAATATGAAAGGTTTGTTTTTTTCTCCAGCCATTATCAAGGCTCTGGAAACTAACTCTCCAACGACCGATCCCATACTACCGCCTATAAAATTAAAGTTCATTACGCCTAAAATGACGGATTTAGTCGCTAGTTTGCCTTCATATATACAGATTGCATCATTTTTTCCTGTTTTTGATTTAGCATCTACCAATTGATCTTCATAAGTCTTGCTAGCTGCAAAATCCAGAAAGTCTTTTGATGTTAAATTTTCAAAATACATCTTTGCTGTCCCCTCATCTAATAGGATATCGACATATTTATTGTGCGATATTCTAAAATGATAGTTGCAATGATGACATATGGAAAGCCTCTTTTCAATTTCTGGTTTAAAAATAATCTCATTACAACTAGGACACTTCTCCCACAAGCCATCTGGTATTGCCTTCTTTTCAGATATTTTTATTTTTTTATTTTTGCGTTTAAACCAAGCCATGAGAAACTAATTTTTATAACATAGAACTAATGCATCACTTCCGTCTTGATAATAGGAATACCTAATAGATATTTCTCTGAACCCATTTTTTTTATATAGGCTAATTCCTGATGTATTTGATCTACTTACGTCTAAAAATACTGATGAATTTTTAGGAATTTGATCTAAAAAGTGTACAAGTAGTGAATTCCCGATACCTTTATTTTGAGACAAAGGTGTAACAGCAAGTTTAATTATTTCAAAATCACTCTCAATAAAAGTTACCATATTATATCCTAGAATATTTTTACTATTCTCTACGATAAAAGACATCGTAGCTTTATTTGAAAGATAGTTTGCTAGGTTTTCGCGAGACCAAGCAGAAGATCCAAAAGCGCTTTTTTCTATTTCATATATGTGATGAGTATCAAAATTTCTTGCAACTCTAATTGTATGCGATACCTCCATTTTACACCTTAAAGTCATTAACATAATTGGGAGCTAGATCAAAAGGCTTTTCTACTTTCCATTTATCACTGAATATCGAAGCTAATAAACCTATGTTTTTTGCAGAAGGTAATGCCTCTTTTACTTTAATATTTGATCGAATCAGATCTGCACAATTTGACTGAAATCCATTTTTTAAACGATTTATATAATCACTTAAGATACCGGATTCAGGGGGACTCATTTCAATTGGCAAAGAATTTTCCCACTTAAAGTTTTGATAAAACACCTTGTCTGCGTGGGAGGACATTATTCCATTTTGCGGTGAATATTTTCTTAAAGAGAACGCCAATGCCAGCATACTAGGCACGGGAATAATTGGTATTTCTTTTGAATATGCAATACCTTTTGCGAAACCTAATCCTATTCTCAATCCTGTAAATGAACCAGGACCAATGTTAATTGCAATTGCTTTGATATGGTCCATGTGATTAGTATTTTTTTTGAGGATTGATTGTACTAATAAAGGAAGCATTTCATTATGCTCTCTGTGACATGGTTCGTCTAAATCAGATATTATTTTACCATTTTCTACTAAGGATATTCCGCAAACGTTCGATGATGTCTCTATGGCTAAAATCATATTATAAATTAATGTCGATCCCTTTGATCTCAATTTTTCTTTTATTTTTTTCGCCGTCTATTCTGAACAAATATATATATATTATCTTTTCGTTCAACAAGTCTGAAATTAAATCTGCCCATTCAATGATAGTTATACCATTTTGAGGGTATAGATAGTCTTCACCTCCAATTTTCAAAAATTCTTTAGCCCCATCCAAACGATAGGCATCTATATGATATAGAGAGCCATTTTTTCCTGAATACTCTGAAACCAATTTAAAAGTTGGTGAACCAACTCTCTCTTTTATACCCATGGCAGATGCAAAACCTTGTGTAAATGTTGTCTTTCCCGTACCAAGATTCCCAATTAGTGCAATAACCTTACCAACTGGGATATTTTCTGCAAGTAATTTTGCAATTTTATTCGTTTCGTCTAATGAATTACTTACAAATATCATTTTTTGCTCTTCATCAAAACAATAGGGATTATCAATTCTTCCATACTCACACCACCATGTTGGAAGGTGTTTTTAAATTTTTCTTGATATTTACTCGCATCATTTGGATATACAAAATAACTATCATTTTTTGCGATTAGATAAGTAGGTTGAGGGCCAAGTGCAGGCAACCTGTATTTTTCAGGATCTTTTACAACTATTACATTTCTAGATTTAGTATTGAGGTTTCTTCCGTATTTGTAACGTACACCGGTTGATGCATGCTTATCTGCCGAAACCATCACATCATTTTGAACCCTAACACTACCATGATCGCTTGTTAGAACTATGTTAAAATTATTATCAGACATATATCTTAAAACTCTCAAAAGCCATGATTGCTCAAACCAAATTTTTATTGCCGACCTGTACCCAGATTCATTTGGGACAATTTCTTTTAATACTTCAAGCTGAGAGCTTTTATGTGCTAGTATATCAACAAAGTTTACCACCAAAGAAAGAAAATCTTTGTGATTATAATTTTTTATACTTTTAGCAAATTTGTTACCCTCATCAGCAGCCCAAATTTTGCGATAATACATTGATTTGTTTTTAAGATTTAGCCTAGCAAGATGATCAGTAATAAATTGCTCTTCATACATATTCAGACTCGTAACATCACTTTGCATAGCATTGGCTTGGCTAGGGTATTTCTTAACTATTTGGTCTGGATAAAGACCAGAAAAAATAGCATTCCTAGAGTATGGAGTTGCACTTGGCAGTAGAGATAAACAGTGGTCAATTTGTATGTCAAAAATTGGCTCCAGTAAAGGGGCCATTACCTTAAAATGATCGAGCCTCAAACAATCAATTACAAGGAGACATACTCTTTCATTTTTTTTAAGCTTAGGATAGACATATTTTTTTACAATATCTTTCGTAAAAGTCGGACCTGAGTTTTGCAATAACCAGTTTTCATAGTTTTTTTCAATGAAGTATGAAAATTCTTTATTACATGTTCGCACCTGATCTTCAAGTATGTCTTCCAATCCACTATTCCTGTGACTATCAAATCTGATTTGCCAATCTAGAAGTTTATTATACAGTCCGTACCAATCATCAACCGTTTTTTTATTACCAAGATTCAATTCTATGTTCTGAAACTCACTCAGGTATTTACTGGTATCACTGTCCTGCCTGATTTTGTTTTTTTCAAGAACTTGTTTACAAGCCATAAATATTTGACTTGGATTCACAGGCTTAGTTAAAAACTGTTCGACTTGCTCAGTTATGGCCTCGTTCATCAGCCATTCGTCCTCTGTTTTTGTAATCATAATTACAACATAGCTTTTGTTCTGTTCTTTTAACTTGGTTAATATTTCTATTCCATCCATCCCAGGCATCGATTGATCTAAAAGAATTAAATCATATGCATTAACCATAGATAGTTCAAGTGCATCATACCCATTCCTGGCTTGGGTTATTTTATAACCCTTCTCTTCTAAAAAGAGGATGTGGGGTTTCAAATGCTCTATTTCGTCATCTATCCACAATATATTTCCACGGGCACTAATCATATATTTAACTGTCTATTTACAACTTAGAATACTACCACATTCATCATTTTGAAATCATGGTCCAGACACCATCCCAGTCCTCTCCCGGAGGATTATCCTTAAACATAATACATCGATTAACATAGACCTCCGAGGGCGTAGTATTTCTTGATGAGAAAGTATCTTCCATTGATTGAGATTCAGTAAAATATTTTATAGCTTTTTCCCAGTTTTGCTGATAGTAACAGTCTAGGCCATTTTCAAATGCCCTAATAAGGTTTATGTCTGAATTTTTTGCATTTTCTTTAGACGATACAAGCTCATAGACCTTTACCGGTATTTTTTTTCCTTTGACCCTTACAAAATCTAAAAACCTAAAAATAAATTCATCTTTTGTTGCCTCATAAATATTCTCACCAACAAAATTATAGACGCCGTAGTGTTTAGCTGAGGATTCAAGTCGTGCTGCAAGATTAACCGTATCACCCATCATAGTATAATTCATTCTCATCTCAGAACCCATATTACCCGTAACCATTCTTCCACTATTTAGCCCAATTCGATGTTGCATAGAGTAAACGATATCTGGCCAGTCATTCTCCTTTATCCATTTTTTTCTTAAACCCTCAAGAGCCGCTTGCATGTCTAGTGCAGTTTTACATGATTTTGCTTCATGATTTTCTACAGGTGCAGGAGCACCATAGAATGCAACAATTGCATCCCCAATGTACTTATCTAATGTTCCTTCATTTTCCAGAATTACTTTTGACATGACAGTAAGATATTCATTCATAAGTGATACCATGCGCTCTGGTTCTAAAACCTCGGAAAATGTGGAGAAGTTTTGTATATCTGAGAAGAACGCGGTATGATGACCTTCAACCCCTCCTAATTTTGGTGCTTGTTTTTCCTCATACATTTTATCTAGAACCTTTGGAGCTATATATGTTCCAAAAGTTTCTCGTAAAAACTTTTTATCTTTTTGTTCGTGAAGAAATTGGAATATTATGTTTGATGAGTATGTAAAAATTAGACCTGCAAGGGGAGCAATAACAGGCATAACATACGTCTCTCCCGGATGAGGTAAACTAACTTTAAGGGAATCATAGAAGGTGTTATGTAAATTATCTGGAATTAGAATTGATATGATCTTTTTCCAGAACCACAAATAGTCATTTGTAAACATTCCCATTGCAAAAGCGTAGTACAAAATACCCTCTGAGAGTATTACAACTCCGGCTACTATAGGATGCAGATTAAATTTAGTTAAAAGAAAATATGCAATTATGCACATTGTAAATATCAATGCAAAATTAACTAATGGGTAACCTGAACCATCTACTATATATCGAGTTGTTTTATAACCAAACACATCAATATAATTTTCATGCAATATTGTTTGAATGGCGTTTGCATGGGTTTCCATTCCTGGAGTTAGCTGGCTGAGATCCATATAATTGTAAAATGGTGTGGATTTAACATCATGAAGCACTTCCACTGATACACCCAATAAAACTATTTTATTGTAAAATGGGGATTTTTCGATATCGAATTCGGACCCGATGCCTAGCATTGACATCATTTCTTTTTGCTCAGTGGAGTCTTTAATTTGCAATACCCAATCAGGAACTTGCCCGGGAATGAATTGGCTCATCCAATCAATATCTTCAGGAATGTCGTAATCCTGAGTATCTAAAATTTGGGAAAGCGAAAATCTAGGAAAAGTACCCCAAGGCTTATAGCTATTATCTCCTGGAATTTTGTATCCAGAGGGAGGCCCATAATAGTTCACGAGAAAGTTATTAGTTTTCCCGTAGGCATTTATTCTCAAATCTCCAAATTTCCAGACCCTCTCTTTTTCGTTAAACGTAGGTACAATACTGTCGCTCATACCCAAAAAAGATTTTACGCATTTCATACCCAGTGTAAGATAGGCCGTATTTGGTTCGTGGTCCATATACCCAGCAATACTATACTGCCTTGAAAAACCATCAGTATCTAGCATATCGTTTATAAGGCCTGTTTCAGGATTAACTTCCATAATCTCAGGCACTGGGTAGGCTATATAAGTTGGTGGTATCCTTGTGGGCTCTCTTACCATCTTTACATCCATTACAACTTTGGTACCATTATTCTGTGCATTTCTTATTGATTCTGCCAGTAGGACGTCACCATGACCGGGGAGATATTGTTGAAATTCAGGTGGTAAAGTATTGCTTACACTTCTAAGATATTCGGACCTTGCATCGGGGGAATCAAATTGAATATCGAATGCAATGACCTTTGCCCCAGCTTTGCTTAGATTTTCTACTGCTCTAGCCCATATATCACCTCTTGGATATGGCCAGGGTACCTTTTTTTCTTTTAGAATCCTCCATGATTCATCATCAACCTCAACTAAAACAACATCTGTCCCAAGGGTAATTATTGTAGAATCACTAGCTCGCCATCCTGTCAGAGGTCCTCGAACGGTATTGAAACGATAGTCATAGGTTTTAAGCTCTAAAAAGTCGAAAAGGCCAGACCAATGTAAAAAGCAAGTAAAAAAAATTGCTGCGAGCGTAAGACTCAAGTCAACTATATGAGTTTTGATAAAATTTTTGAACTTTATTATCAAAACCTATACCCTAAACTCAAATTAAATCCCGAACTATTTTGGGTCCAGATATTACTTGCATAACTGTACCTGAGTGAGCTGTTGAAATTTAGTGCCAGGTTTTTGAAAACATCCCAATCGCAACCTAGTCTTCCACCATAAAGCTCTATGGAGCTACTGTCTTCCACTCCATTTGTGGTATAATCCAACCCTCCCCTTATTCTTAATTTATTATTGTACAAACGATATTGTGCAGAAAATGTTGTCGAGGTCCAGGTATTTACTTGTTTATTTGCAATATTATTTTCATCAATAAAGGGAACAGAGATCTTAGTTTGGTTAAATGCCGTAGTCATATTGAGCGGTATGTTAAATCTCGTTGATATTGTAGCGGATAAGGATTGGGTCTCTGATTTTTGAAAAAAATAATCTTGCTTTCTCTCGGCTTTTAAATTGTCGTTATAAGTAATTGTATTTATATTGATTGACGTTGTTGAGCTAAAGTGATCAAAGTTCCCAGGTATATTGACCGAGGCCATGATATTAAGTGCATTTGAATTTTCTCTGTTGTCCCCAAGATAGTTACCGTATCGGTCTGTATCTATAGAATCTATACCATTTGTTCTGCCTATAGACTGTACATTTAAAATTATTGATGGAGCACCTGTACCAGGAACAAGAGTTGTATTTAATGATATTGTCTTCGTTGCAACAGGATGCGCAACTAGGTCAGATAATTTGTTATCGCGATATTTATAACCAATGACAAACATCAATCGTCTTCCCAAAAGTGATAATCTGTCATTTATTGAAAATTCTCTTATGTTATTTGTTAAGTATGGATTACCAAAACTTCTATATTCAGGACCCAGTTGTCGGTACTCTACACTTAAATTATTAAATGAATAACTACCCTTCAATCTTAAAAAATAAGCGGAGGCAGGCATATTTAAAATTGCTCTTAAACTATTTTCCTCCGCAAGAATTGGGTCGATAGGAAGGATGGGTGACATGTAAAGAGGGTTTATGGTGAAAATACTCTTATAGGCATCTATAAAATCACCGAGCTGAGAAACCTCATAATTTCCCATTAACTTTCCGTCCGTTATTGTATCCATTAAAAGATCTAGAGAGTCCTTACTAGCGGCTCCCGCCCAAATATTATAATTTGTAAAACTCATATTCCATCCGAGCTGTAATATAATTTTTCGATTGTCGAGAGATGTCTCTAGATCAAAACCTAAAGCTAAATTTTCCTGCGGATTTCCGTCACTCCAATTTTTTTCTTTTATTTGAATAGTATCGATGTTCGCTAAAGCGTTAACAAATTGAGTTAAAGTAAATTGTGAGGATAAGGAATCCCCGAATATACTGCTATCGACTGTAAACAAACTGTTTTCAGCAGCAAAAATTTTTATTTTTTCGTAATCATCTTTAGCTTTCATAAAATGAAAACCAGCACTTAAACGATTATTAAAATTGAATGTTAATCTACTAGAGTTTATTTTTCTTGGAAAAGTATAACCTTTGCGATCAAGAAGGTAGACCTTATTACCAAGATCATCAATTTTAGTATCATTTGTTAATAATTCATATGCTCGATCAACACCTCTCTGATATTGTACACTTCTTGAAAGTAGACCCGATACAGTCTTAATGTCTACGGAACCCTGAAAATCAAAGGCAAAAAAGCTTCTCCCAAACAGATTTAAACCATCAAATCCGAATCCTATCGGTATTTCAATATTTACATTACGCCCAATGACTTTTTTCCCACTAAGTATGTATGGCGATATTACCGGGTAGATATCCCCATCATTTATTTTAAGATAGTCTGTAACCTGCAAAAATAAACTGGATCTGTCAACTGGTTGAGAAAATTTTGAATGTCTACTCGATTTACGAAAATTATATCTTGTTTTTATCCAACTTAACTCCGTATGAATTTTACCAGAAAACTCACTCTCATTTATATCAACGGATGAAGCGCTAGTTGCTGATTCTTTTCTAATAAAAGATCCATTGTATTTGAAATCTTCATAGATGAGCTCTGCTCCCTTGCTAACGCTAAATGTCCACACTAAGGGATCAATAGGCATCCCATATGTTGTTTGAAAATTTATTCTTATACTGTGAGAACCAAATTCTACTTTCTCATCAGGAACAAGCGACAAAACATCGCCAGAAATGATTGCTTGTGAAGTATAATCTCTCTCGTCTAGAAAAATTTGAAAATCCGAACGATCTATATTGGGGGCGTTAAAAAGTGATACCGATATAACAACTT
>CAJWHU010000015.1 GCA_913041325.1 uncultured Fidelibacterota bacterium
TTGATAAAAAAGGAGAACTGGTTTGTAGAAAAGCTTTCCCCTCGATGCCCATTTATTTCTGGAATGACAACAATGATGTAAAATACAACAATGCATATTTTAGCAAGTTCAAAGGAGTTTGGAACCATGGTGACTTTATTAGAATAAAGAAAAATGGAAGCCTAAAAATATATGGCCGCAGTGATACAACACTGAATCCTGGAGGTGTTCGAATTGGAACCGCTGAGATCTACAGAATTGTTGAATCATTAAATGATATTGAAGATAGTATAGTAATAGGACAAGACTGGCTTGGTGATCAGAGGATTGTCCTTTTTGTTAAAATGAAACCTGATATGATTCTAGATTCAAAAAAGATAATAAAAATAAAAAATGAAATAAAAAATAACTGCACTCCTAGACATGTTCCGAGGAAAATAATTCAGGTTGGTGATATACCCTATACTTTGAGTGGTAAGAAGGTTGAACTATCAGTAAAAAATCTTGTTGAGGGGAAGAGTGTTGATAATATTAATGCCATTCAAAACCCTGAAACACTAAAATATTTCAGAGACATAAAGGAACTAAAATATTAGTCCAGATTATGGAGAACTGTTAATAAATCTGCAACCCTATTAGAATATCCCCATTCATTATCATACCAATTTAAGGTTTTAACAAAATTGCCATCAACTACCCGCGTAAAGGGAGCGTCAAATATTGAAGAATGTGGATTACCAATAATATCAGTAGAGACTACAGGCAGAGTTGAATATTCCAAGACATTTTTTAGAGACCCATTTTCAGAGGCAGCTCTTACAGCTTCGTTGATGTCGTGTTCTTTTACATTTTGATTTAAACGAACATTAAGGTCTACCACTGAACCATCTGGAACAGGAACCCTCATTGCGATTCCATCTAACTTACCATTTAGCTCGGGTAAAACTTTACCAACGGCCCTTGCAGCACCTGTCGTAGTGGGGATAACATTTTCAGCAGCAGCTCTGCTTCTGCGCCAGTCAGAATGTGGTACATCTGCTAGCCTTTGATCATTTGTATACGCATGGATGGTATTTATGACACCCATTTCTATGCCAAAGGAATCATTGAGAATTTTTGCCATTGGCGCAAGACAATTAGTAGTGCATGAGGCGTTAGAAACTATTTTATGTTCCGGTTTTAGGCCATTGTCATTGACACCAAGAACCACTGTGTAGTCAATTTCATCTTTGGAAGGAACAGTTAGAACAACACGCTTTGCACCAGCGTTTAAATGGTCTTCTAACTGTTTACGCTGTCGAAATATACCTGTTGACTCAATTACTATATCAACACCCATCTCACTCCAAGGAAGTTCAGACGGAACGCGCTCTGCTATGAGCTTGACTGATTGGCTTTGAGTCCTCAAAATATCGCCCTCAAGGTTGACCTGTTCAGGGAAACGCCCCATTACAGTATCGTACTTGAGCAAATACGTCAGCGCTTCTTTGTCGAATATATCATTTATTGCTACAACATCAATATCACTCTTATTATTCAAAATACGAAATACAGATCTCCCAATTCTACCAAAACCGTTAATTGCTACTTTCAATTCTCAACCTCCAATTTAGCATAAGCATCTATAACGTCTAAAATTCTCTTAGCAAAGCCCCATCCATTGTCATACCAGCAAAGTGTTTTTAGTAGCAAATCTTTGGTAATCATGGTTGCTTTTTCATCGAAAACCATAGTCTCCTCCCTACCAATCACATCGCTTGAGACAATGGGGTCAGAGGTATACCCAACAATTCCATTTAGACTTTCCAAAGAATATTTTTTAATAGCTTGGTTTGCATCATCAATAGATGGCACATTTTTGAGTTCAGTTGTCAAATCAACACATGACCCATTTGGAACGGGGACATTAAAAGCAATGCCATCAATTTTTCCTTTATACTCTGGCATTATATCCATGACTATTTTTGGAGCTCTAGTGGAATTTGGAATAATATTTTCAACTGCTGATCTACTCCTCCTTAGATCCACTCCAGCTGCGTCTGCCAGAGGCTGGTCAGCTGTGTAGGCATGAACAGTAGTCATCATGGCACGTTCGAGACCAAATTTTTCATCCAGCATCTTAACCATCAATGCCAGCACTTGAGTAGTTGAGGATGTTGTAGAAATAATTTGATCTGAGGTTTCAATACTTTTTTCATTTATGCCTGGAATGATAAATCTATCAATGGTATCATGAGGGTTTCTGCTGATTAATACCCTTTTTGCTCCCGCTTTCAAATGAGCAGCTAGCTCTTCTCTTTTCAAAAATCTCCCAGTAGCATCTACAACGATATCCACATCAAATGCATCCCAGGGAACATTGCCTGGCTCTCCGCCATTAATTAATCTTGGCCGCTGGTTTTTTACGATTAAATGATTGCCATCTAAACGTACCTCATCATCCATCGATCCGTGTATTGAATCTCTAGCTAATAAGTAATGAAGTGCCTCTGAGGAACCAAAATCACTTATAGCAACAAAGTTATATTTGGGATTGTCATATCCTAGACGGAAAAGATTGCGTCCGATTCTTCCAAATCCAAAAAGTGCAATATTTATTCTGTTTGCCATATTATTTCACATTTTTAAAATTTTAGTCAAAGCAAGGCTGCAATATTACAATATCTAAATACAATAGCAAATTATGAATAACCCTGTAGTTTTTTTAAATGTGACATGAAAAATTATTTCGTTATTCATTTATAATTCTTAAGTCTCTCTCTATTTTTGAGAAATGCAGCAACTAATAATATTATGATTATTACACCAAATTTCATTTTTTCCCAGACCTGGTGTAGCCCAGCGCTCCATATCTGTCATTTAATACAATTACGCCATCCATCTCTCTATTCGAGCCAATATATGCGGTTGGCTCCTCGTATTTATTATAAGTCTGGACATACCCATTTTCATCTTTGCCCGTTCCTAAATATAGTGTCCTTTTTTGATCTTGGTTGTATGCGGTTATAAACCCTCCGTGCCCATCATCTTTAATAGTGATAGAATTAACCGTAATATCTCCCAAGTTTCCATTTTTAATGGCGATTTCTTCAGCACCGGTTGTTAAAAAGAAAATTGATGTCAGTAGAACACCTATGAAAAAACTTTTTACGTCTGATATATTCATTATTACTCCTTGTGAAACATAGAAAACATTCGGTCCAGTGGGTGAGTTATACATCCAATTAATAATGATCATTGTTTTTTATTCTTACCAACATCATTTAGCTTTCCTTGGTAATCACCCATTTTTTCAATAGTTTGATCTCTTCCCAAGCTATCTGAATCGAATTCTTTATGCCATTCCTCTTTTGCATGAAGTATTTTCAAAACTATAACACTACTATAAGAAATTAATAAAAAAATATATCCGATTTTATGAAAAGTGTTATTTCTATCAATCATGAGTAGCATTAATAAAAGTATCAGAGGCATCCATTTTAAAATTTTTCTGACTGCGTCAATAAACATCTTACTTCAAATTATTTTCAATAAACTCTAACATTTTTTTTTGCTGTGTAAGATAACCCAGACGTGTTTCTATATTAAAATATCTAACATTGCGCCTTAATGCTTCCCATGAAAGTGATCCATCATCTTTTTCTGGTGGCAAATTTTGCAATACAACGTTGAATGGGCTGAGCGCTAATATTTTGTAGTCATCAATATGTGTGCATATTATAAAATCGCGAGGATTTTGATCTTTTTTGATGGATATTTTTTGACTTCTCTCCTCCTCTTTGTAAACGTTATATCCCCTGAAATTATTGTGGACAGATATTAATTTACCGCCTTGTGCTGGCATTAGAATATCTAAAAAAACTTTTCTCTCTTCATCGAGGTCATCTAAGGCTTGTTCTAAAACTAGTGATCCCCAATCTGGCTTGAACTTCCTAAGAGCATGATATGCGCCATTCCTTGAAAAAATCCTGTTTGGATCAATTATGGTTTTTTTAAAAGGAACCTCTCTAGTTTTACTTGCAATAAAAAATGCAATGCCATGATATTTTGTGATATGATGTTCAAGTGCCATTCTTGCCGTTTGCTCATCTCCGTGAAGCCAAATATATCGATTTGGTGATTTCCCATTTTCTCTAACATCAAATCTGGCACCTGCAAATGTTATGAAACGATTCAAATCTCCATTCTCTAATGATGAATTATCACTCTTAGAGTGAATACTAACTGACAAAATAAGTAAGGGGAAAATATTAATCAGCATCATCTTCATTGATTCTATACCAGATAGCAAGGGCGAGAGAACCTACGATAAATATAATTCCAATTACGAAGATTGTTAATTTAAAGGTCATAATGTTTTATTTATTTGGTAATTGACGTGTGTTTGCTATAAAAATTCTGAACATGCGGAAGAGGATTTGAGCATTTTCTTTCGTTTAAGTTATTTATATCTAGTTCCAAACATGAATATTTTTTTTTGGTAAATATTTTAAAAGAATATTTGTTAACATGTTTAAGCCATTTAATCTTTTACTTTTTCTCTCAACTACGGTTTTCCCCTCAATTGCATAATCTTTAAAATAGATGTCAGACTTAGGATCCCTTTTTCGTATGCGATTGAAGAAATCCTTGTTCATTCTAAAAACACCCAATGTTATGTCCTCAACTTTATCAGAATCGATCACACTAAATACTTCTGAAATAAATTCTAAATAGATTTCATACCAGTTGTCTATAAAGATAACTGGGTCAAAACAAAGTCTGATTTTCCATCCAAGATCAGCAGCATATTTTATAGATCTTAGGCGACTTTTCAGTGGTGGTGCCGACTTCTCATATGAATCACATATGATTTGAGGCGATAGTGTCCATGACAAAATTACATTTTCTAGCGGTCGCATATCTTTAATAGAGGATATCAACGCACTTTTTGTCCTTATTTCAATATTAAGATTTATATTTTTCTTGGCGAATTCAATCCAGCGTCGGGTTAGTGGTAGTATGTTTTCCATTGCCAGTAAATCGGTGTTATAAGAAATAGAGACAATTGTTGGTTTTGTTGGATCTTTTGGAACCAACAAAGCATCTTTTATTGATTTTCTAAATTCATTCTCATTTACAAAGACAACTATATTACCTGAATTATACATCCCCTGAAGAAAGCAATAATCGCAGTTATAAATACAATTAAGTACAGGTGTATTGTAATAAATATTGGGATTATCAAAGTTTTGTACCAGATCAGAAGCTGGATATAAAAAAGGTTTTGTTTTTTTTGCAAGAATGAGGTTCATGGAAAATTTTTGGGACTGGAAATCTTGCCCTGACCGATTAAATACGTCTTTATAATGGTCTACCCAAATTACATTAGAATCAGAAAATTTTGATAAAGCAAGCTTTGTGAGCGGTAGGTCGCGTACCTTTTTTTCTACGTATATATGAGAAAAGCTAGGCTGCAAGCCTGTCGCATATCTTGAAGAAGGTTCGATTTCTTGCCTCCTTATCTTTTTGTTTAATTATTTCAAACGCCGGGATCGGTTCTTTAGGATATTTGAGTCTGTATTTTTTCAACTTTATAGCTAATTGATTTTCCTGTGTTTTAGTTATTAAAAGAGTTTTCTTTACAAAGCAAATCCAATCTAATTCAAATTTATTTAGAATGGGCTTATTTATGTTTTTTATTTTGTTGAATTGATCAAGAAAATTGTCAATCTCATACAATCTTCCACTAAGAAAATTGTAAATATCATTATGTTTTAGGCTATTTGTGGATGAGTTCATGTAATCAGAGACTATTTTAAGAAACGCAATGTTGTGAAGAGGAGTTTTTTTTGAGCAAATTCTGAATACCTCCGAGGATTCCATATCAACCAAAGACATGTAATTCTGACTACCACCTGTGACAGGGGAATCGACCGTGATAATTGAATTTTCTTTAAAATCATGTTTCACCAAAATATCTGGGAAAAAAATGGAGCCTGAAACTTCATCTTCTATGCTATTAATTAGATATATATCCCCGATAGTTGTTCTTTCTTCTGATCCACCGGCGATGCCTATATTTATATATTGAATCTCCTCTCCATAAAATAATTTTGAAAAATATTCTATCCTTGATCGAATGTTTTTTTTCCCAACGCCGGTTTTAATAAGACCAATATCTAAATTTTTGTTCAGAAAAAATGGAAAATTAGTCGATGGATATCGCTCTAATTCAAAATGTTGAATAAGCGGTTCAGATTCCGCTTGTAAAGCAGTTACTAAACAACGCATTTTATCAAAAAAATGAAAATCGTATTATTTTTCTTTTGGGCTTGTATTTTTTCTTCCATGGCTTTTTACCCTCCCAAGATAGCTTAATTCCTTTTTTTCTTCCTTCTGGGCCATGTAAAAACTGACTTTGTTTGTCTTTTTTTTGCATATCCAGGCTGATCGACTCCAGTATAAGGTTTTTGGTAGAACGATCCAATCGGTCAAAATTTTCATAAATAATGTCACTACCAAATCGAGCCCCAATCAGTTTTAACAGCTTACCCAAATAGTATATTGAAATTCCGCCAGCAACGCCTAATAGTAGTTCTTGATCTGAAACGTATGTTTCATCTAAATGCCCCGATATACCTAACCCAGCAGTTGCTGCAAGCATCATTGTGCCAATAAATATGCAAGGTGACCCAACATATGAATAGGATTTTTCTGAGTATCTAACTTCAACTAGGTTTTTAATTGGCACGGCCATAAGAACAATTTCATCTTCCCAGAAAATTACCTTTCTGTTTTTTAGTGTAAAGTGATTTGAGGATGTAAAAATATCGTCTGTTCTAGTAAAAAGCTGAATTCGCTGAGCATTTACGATGGGAGTAAACAATTGTAATAACACTAAAATTTTTATGACTAACATATGTGTAATTTAAAAAATAGATGATAATGCATTAACAATAGAATCTAAGTCATTCTTATCATTATATACTTGAAATGAAGCTCGAATAAGTTTGATTCCGTTCCATTCAAAGATTGGTATTTCAATTTTGAAATCTTTTAGAAGTATATCTTTAAGATCCTCAGGAGCATTCTTAGGAAGCGGATGCGCAACCATTTGACCAATCCAGTTGCCACCCTCATAAATTCTATTTGTACCAAGAATTTGATTGAATTTTGAACTAGCCTCAGATGCTAATAAAAAACAATCATTTTTATTTTGTTTGATGTGCTTATTATAAAAATTGATTGCACTTGGTACAGTTAAAAAAGAAGATAGATCGTTAGTTCCTTGCCACTGAAATTCCTTCAGAAAGTTTGAAGGGCCAGGGTCCTCGCCCTCATCACCCCAACTTTTTACAACAGGTGAAACCCAATTTTGATGAGCTTTTTTTACATATAAAAAAGTTGTTCCTTTTGGCATACAAAGCCATTTATGCAACGCCCCGGTATAAAAATCACAACCTAAATCATTAATATTTAATGGAATATGCCCAGGAACATGGGCGCCATCAACTATTGTCAAGATACCCCTTGATTTTGCCATCTGAATTATTTCTTTTATTGGGAGTATTAGTGCAGTAGGACTCGTTATGTGGGAGATAAATATAACCTTTGTCTTATCACTAACCCCTGACCAAAAATCATTTTTAAACTTTTCTTTGGACACCAGAGGAATGGGTATTTCCTGCTGAACAATTCTTACACCGGTTTTGTTAGACATTGAACACCATGCACGTATTAGCGCGCCGTATTCATGATTAGTCATTAAAATTTCATCAGATGGTTCGAGTTTTAAACTGTGGATGATATTTGATACCGCGGTTGTAGGATTAGGAAAAAATAATATGCTGTCTTCCTCGCAGCCAATAAAAGAACTCATACTTACTCTGGAATCTTTTAAGTAAGAGTATAACTGCTTAGTAAAGAAATCTACAGGCTGTTTCTCGATATTTCTCTGCCACTTTTGATAATCGGTGAACACTGGTTCGGGACAAGAGCCGTATGAACCATGATTTAAAAATATGATTTCTGGATCAAGTAAAAAGTAATCTTTTAGGTTTTTCATTTTATCAATAAAAACTCAATCTAAAAAATTATACAAACTTATAGGACGCAAACTAATAAGGCAATGGTCTCATGGTTTTAAAACCAGCATAAAAAGCTAGTATATGTATTATACCTAAAATTTCAAATCCTATGATGTACCACGGCCATTCGCCAATAATCATTGGATTATTAACGATAGGGCGGTCGCACAAGTACATATAATTTGATCCTGAAAAATAGTTAAACACCCCTACGAATACTATTAACAATTGGCACATTAGAATCACTCTTAACCACGATAAATCCCTAACACGATAGCCCTGCACAATGCCTAAAAATAACGGAATTAGTATAATCCCTATGTGGCTAAGGTAATACTTAAAAACTAAAAATGGCATGTCACCGTGGTTAAGTTGAGGTGTTAAAATAGCGTGCAATGCTCCTGGGAATCCTATCAAGGCTAGAAACTCAAATCCGCCTTGCTTGGGTTTGATCATAATAATACCTGCAATTAACCCTGCTACCCCGCATAAATGAATTGGTAAAGAACTATGGAGGCTCCATAAACCCAGTTTATATAGATACACACTTTGTATTACCTCAGCAAATATCATCGCTATGCCAATTGTCACCATTAATATTCTTCTTTTATCGGGAGGTATGCGTGTGCCAATTTGTATAACAGTAAACACTACTACTACAGAAATACCTATTCCGAAAAACCAGAGAGGGGATAAGGGCTCGATCACAGTAGGGGTAATCAAAATATATTTAAAAGCGTCCTATTCTTTTTTTCAGAAGCACTGCATGATCAACTAAATTTGCCAAGAGGGATTGATTTATTTTACTTGAATGGATAGAGCTTGAGAGTTTTTGCAGATCATCTTGATAGGATTTGTAATAAGATAATGCAGGTTTTTGTAAAGATTGTTTAATATTATCTCTATCTCCTTCCTCCCAATCTACCTTAAAAACATCAAATAAATGCTGCACTAGAGTTAACTGATGTTTTTGTGTCATTCCTATCCTTTGTAGGTAGGCAAAAAAACCTGCCATTGAAACCTGGAGTCCAGTTAAGTATCCAGATCTTGTCTGTTTTTTCCTGCATTCATTTTCCAGCAAAAGAGTTTTTTGGACTATTTTTAAAATTGCATAAACTTGGTTCATGCCCTTGTGTTGAATATACGGGTCGGGAGTATGTTTAGGAGAAGCTATTTCAGAGTCCTCCAGAATAATATTCACCCTCATAAGATGATTTTTAATTAATTCTGTGTAATAACCTCTCATTGTTCGAGTTACACTTGTTCTCTCGCTTTTTGTCAGCATCATAAAATAAATCGTATCTTTTAAGAGATACGCTACTTTTTGAACAATTTCGTTATCATCATCGCTAATTTCAAAAAATGATATCTGAGAATCTGACTTGTAATGACTTAAAGGGCAGTCTGAACTGCTCAATACTTTAATTAGCTTATCTTGGTTTTCGAAATAATATTTCTCAATGTCTTCAAGTATAGAGTCCGGGCTATATTTTTGTCTAAGCTGCTCTGTTGTAAATAAATTTTTCATCTAATTGTAAATGTAAGAGTTGTTTCCAATTTAAGGCAACCTTGTAAGTCTTTTTATTTCAAAAAAATTATTTTTTGGGTACGTACTTTATCTCCATAATTAAGCCTCGTAAAATACATTCCTGTGGGATATCCGGTTGCATTCCATTGTACAGTATATGACCCTGGAAGTCTTTTTTCATTTAATAATACTTCAACCTCTCTGCCTTGTATATCAAAAATACTAATAGATACATTAGCAGAATTATTTGATTCTGGTATATCAAATCTGAACGTCGTAGTTGGATTAAAAGGGTTTGGAAAAGCAGGATGTAAATCAATTTTTTTGGGTATCAAACTATTGCCTAAGCTTATTGCCCCCTTTTGATATATCGATTTATCGGCCTTATTTAAAAAATATAAGAGTGTAGCTTTGTCGGTTTGATTTAAATCAAAAATTATTGTATCAGGTTCAAATATACCAGGCTTTGCAAATTCTAAAATTGAAAATCCTTTTTCTGGGAGATGATATTCCAAGTACATTTGTCCACTTTTATTATCTTTGTTACCAAACAGAATTGGTGCTTCATTTTTCGCGTCGTAAATTATTTGTATCTTTCCTGCAACCACTGAATCACCTAGAAAAATAGTATAAAGATCCTCATGTTTATTAATTTCTAACTTACGCCCTAACTGTACAGTGTCTTCAACTATTTCACCATACGTTTCCTGATACCATGACCACATTTGTATGAATGCCATACCATCTTCAATATCAAACTTACTATCTGGATAACTGACAAAATGGGGGGCAGCCCCAATTACAGGACCAAGCTCATAGTTTGTATTTTTATCCTCCCAATTTTCAACGAGATCCCAAAGGTCATTGTAATTAATTGAGGAGTCAAGATCATAATCCCCAAGCATTGGAGTTACATAGGTGTAGGCAATATCAACCGTAGTCAATTTGTTTTGATCTTCGAGATAAGAAAAATTAACTGTGATGGAATCATAGCTAGCAAGGGGTGGGAGCAATGTTATACTTATTGATGAATCAAAGAGACTTGAATCATAACTCACTGAATCAATAGCTGATGATGTAATTGTAAATTCTAGTGAATCTAATTTTTCATTGAACTGAAAAGTAATTGGCGTACTTTCCATTAACACAACAAATGAGTCTATGGGGACAGATATGGAGTCTATGCTTGGCGGAAGTATGTCAAATAGTTTTAAGGTATCGGTCAATACGTCTGCAACAAACTGGTTAGAGGACTCGTCATATGCCGTCATATCTGCTGCAGGTTTTAAAATAATGAATTCGTTTCCGCTAGGTGTGTAATTAAATTCGAGATTTACTCGAATGCTATTCTCTCCACCAGTTAAAAAATTACTGTCTGTTTTTGTAAGACTTGTGATAATGCAGGTGTCCACAGGGCTTCCATTAGATATCAAAATCACCTCTATATCTGCAGTCACTAACGTTCCAGTAGCATTGTCATTACCAAATATTTGATCATCAAAAAAAAGATCAATAAAAGAGTTTGTTGAATCGAGGCTGAACGAGCTAACAGTTGGCGGCAGGTAATCCTCTATTGTAAAGGTAGCGCTAGTACTTATTTGAACATCATTACCACTTGGGTCCTGTAGAACGGCATCAAAAGAGTAGTATATGACAGATTCACTTGGGTAAGGCTCTGCGGGTGAAATTGAAATTGACGGCGGCTGGCCCTCCATCGTTAAAGTGAATGGAATATCGGATCCTGAATCATCGTCAAATTTTAATGTGATAAAAGGTATTAAATCGGAAACTGTAGCTTCTAACCCAGTACCTGGAATGTGAACGGACTCAGAAAAGTTGATAGTGATAGATTCTTCTTTATCAACCTGTGAAGTTCCATCAGCCATCGAGTCCATACCACTTGGTGGATATTGATCATTAAGTTGGATGGAGTCTGAAACCTCTATCATTGGTACAGGAATACCAGATAGACTATAAATACTAAAGTTTGTGGTGGGTGAGATAATAATTTTCTCCTCACCTGATGGTAGATCATTGTATTCAATATAAAGTCTAATTACAGTCTCTCCACCAGATAGAGCAGTGTTGTTAATTTTTACCACGTCTGTAGGACTTGCTGTGACCGCGTTTCCGCCATTGGAAATTATATCTGCACTGAACGATGATAAACTAACTGGCTGGGATTGAATGGAGTTACCATAAATGCCAACAGAGTACGTAAGATCAACATACTCGTTACTATCAGCCAAAACATATGATTCGATGTATGCAGAGGCAAGGAGCATAACCTCTTGAGAAACAACATTGGCTGACATTGCATTGCCATAAATATCAAAAACTGCAGAACCGTTTGCGGGTGAAAAGGTTATGGTCTCGACACCACTTGGAGAACCACTTAATTCTAATTGAGCATGAATGACAGTCTCTCCCCCCACAAGTGCCGAACCATTTTGATCCGTCAAACCAGATACACTTAGTGTTTGACAGTTGCCACCGTTTGTGTTGTAATCATACGTGAGGTTTGAAATTTCTACGGGTGCCGCGGCTTTAGTCTCAACTATAAAAGGCACCTCGTATGAGGATTCATGGTCGTTCCAGGTTCCATCTGCCCACATGTGTATAAAATCTTCTGCTCCATCAGCATCGTTTGGTTCACCATCAGCCCAATTGCTATAATCAAATTGATCACCATTGACCCATTCATAAATACCTTCATTATTAATATCATTCAGACCTATCCATGCCTCATTGTCCCCAATCGATGTACTGATAAAATTATTCTCCTCTTGAGAGCCAATACATACTAGATGCACATTTTCCTCTGACTGTGTGAACGAATAGGCTCCACCCCATGTATCTGAATAGTTAGAGAGGTAATACTTACTACCACCAAACTGTCCTAAGTATGTAAAGTTTGGCCAGCTGTAGCTCGTAATTTCTCCATAAACAGGTTCATTGAAGGTGAGCTTTACATACTCGTTAATAGATCCTATTGCACTTGATTGTATGTTTGGTGGTGTTTCATCTGCAGTACGAAAAAATAGAGTACTAGTGAGATAAGAATTATTATTAAAATCCTCAACAACAGCTTGTATGGTCAAACGGATTAATGAGAACTCTGGCAGCTGGCCATCAGGGTTAATTGTAAAGGTTATATTGTCTGGGGTTGAAATACTATAGCTCAAGGATTCTCCCGTTTCTGAATTTTCTAATAAAAAACAATCACCAGCATTTCCGTTTGTGATATTAGAATTATCAGAGTGCCTCACCTGCTCCGAAAAGGTCACAGTAATATTACTAACCGTACCAACATTTTGTGCATTCATTGTTGGGTTCGAGAAATTAATTATAGGCGGTTGTGCATCAGTCAAAGCTATCGTTATGCCGTCAATGTCAAGCAACGGAACTCCAACACTATTGAAAATAGAAGATACTGATGCAGGGCCTATTGTGACTATCTCAGACCCACTTGGCGTATCTGGATAGTCAATGTTGATTTTTACATCTTCTGATCCTGGAGATAGGGTGCCATTTGCCATAGTAGTTAGGGACATAATGTAAGCCTCATCAGCCGCTCCTCCGTTCGGGTTAATCTCTAGGTTATAATCCTCAGGCTCAAGAGCAATACCATTCCCATTATAAACATCTGTGTAATCACCACCGTATACGCCTTCACTGAAATGGTAATTAATTTCAGTGTAATCCTCTGATGTTGTAGTGGAATCAACAACAAGAGAGTAACCGAACCAGGTTCTCACAGTTCCATTACCTCCGTTTCTGTCGTCAACAACGATGTAATAGACCCCTGGGTCCCACTGCAATAGTGGCAACATGTTTGCCCATGTTGGGTTAGATTCAAATCCTGATATGCATTCAAATGCAAAATTTTCACTTGTTTCGTCTGGATAATAAATTTCTAAGTTAGAATCGTCTTGAAATAATATCCAGGATGCCTCATCGCATTCCCTATAAACAGCAATCTGAACATCTATATTGGTCTCAGCATCACATGTTGTAATGTATATATTCGCTGGCTGAGTGAGGGTGAGCTTGTATGTATGATCATTCCCATTTGCACCATTTGAGTGGGAACCGCCACCGGGATATGGAAATTCGCTTTGATTCCAATCATCATCTTGGGTGATAAGGTCGGCTAAATGATTATAAGGAAAGTCCACTTCAGTTATCTCAGTATCAAAACATTCACTGGCTACGGGACAAACATCATTGTTGTTATAGACCTCTTCTAAACTGAAATTATCTGTATCGCCGCTTAAAGTCCCGTTGTTATTGCTTCCGCTTTGGTCTTCTATCGTTGGATCTGTACCATCATTGAAGTTCCAGTGACCAATTAAATCGTCTGGTCCAGGTCCGTTATCGCAGTAGACATTTAATATTTCTTCACTACTCATTTCATATTCCCAGAGTCGGACCTCATCAACAAGCCCCTCAAAATAACCATCTTCAGCTCCAGCGTTGTTAGTGCTCTTTCCAATCTTCATTTCTTCATCATCAATAAAATCCCAATTTATCGCGCCTCCCTCAGTGTCAAAGCTCTCTTGTTCTACACCATTTTTATATATTCTGGCTTTACCATCAGCTAGATTGTAAGTACCAGCAATATGAGTCCAAACATCAGTTTCAAGTTCTGCTCCGGGGAAGGCTTGTAATCCATCTCCATATATGTCATAATTACCATCACCAACACTCACCATGAACCGCCATTTATTTTCAAAATACATAATTGTAAATCCAGACTCAGCTTCAGGACCACCCAGTTTAAACCAGTGGATGATAGGCTGCCAATCGATGTATGATGATGATGTAGGCTTTACCCAACATTCGATAGTCATTTCATTTTGTGGTTGTGAAACACCAGGTATAATGACAAAGTCACCTGAGTTTAAGCTAAGACTCTGATCTTGAGCCATTAGATTAAAAGCAGAAATGAAAATAATTACAAACAGGAGATATCTATTGAACATTAATATACCCCGATCCAAAATCGTTTATGATTACGTTTTCATTATTGAAATCTCTGAGGATTGTGTTGGGACCAAATAATAACTCAGATTCTCCTTTGGAAATTGTTGAAAAATATATTGTAGCAAGCGATAATGTCCCACCATTGCTCTGATAGGTTTGCATATCTGGAAGATAATATATAAATATATCCAAAATCCCCTGCTCATCAACAGTCACCTCTATTGGTTCATTATTTCCAGTAAAAAATGGTCCAGGGACAACTGAATCGACGCTTACACTACCCCAGTCATATCTAACGTCCAAATGCGCCGCAGCTGCTGGTAATAATTCTAGTCCATATAATTCAACCGATATCGGACTCCCTAAATCTGCACTGATCTCAAATGGATGAAAAAAAAGAGCCGGAGGGTCTAGATCCATATTCTCAGGATCGAACGGATTATTTAGATCATACTTAGCATCATCACATGATAGTAGGTTCAAGGTCATAACGACGGTAAGAACCATCGCAAAGATCCGCATAAATCTAGAAATTGATATTAAACTGAACCTGATTAACATCCGGATTGTATTCAAGATCAAAGAAATATTCTCCATCGAAAAAATCATCGCTAGGGGCTACGAGGTATGCATGTAACATATTTACTAACCAGATGGATGCAGCCACTCCTCTTATACTTCTCATGAAAGAATTGTATCTCCTAGTATCTGATGCATATTGTATTACTTTAGGCCGAAGCTCTAAAAGAGTGTGCGGGTCTGATCCTTCTTGATATGATTTATAGTTTTTTTCAAAACCACCCCATGCATCATTATATTGATAATATGCTATGATTGCTGCCAGCCCTAAAGTTGCTTCTGTGCCCATAAAACCATAACCGGGATATTTTCTATTTACCCAAATCTGACCACTCCCTGGCAAAGCTGTGGACATCATGAGTGCTTTTATTTTTGTTGGTATCGGAGGAAGCTTGAGCCAGCTATTTCTTCGCTTGATATTTTCAGCCACAGCAACTCCAGCTGTATCTGATCCAACAGACAAGGTGTCAGGTACTGGGAGGCCGCTTACATTATAGGCCATTTTTTTCATTTCCAACAATAGACTATCCGTAATACCGCTACTATTCATTGCAAATTCATTAACCATTGTTTCCATATCAACTGAAAAAAGTCTGCCATTTATCGAGAATTCATTTTTATCCTTCTTCTGTATATTACCCGCTATTACGTAGTTAACATTTAATCTTCTTCCTAGATCAATAGCGCATTCCTCGCTCCAACAGGCCCAGTAATCTTTAGTCCTTGGATAAAAAATACTAATCTCATTAGTCAAGCCTCTGTCCTGCACTTGAAAAATATTCAACTCACGTATTGACTGTCTTAATTCTTCCGTTAGGTGCTCGGTTAACGGTTCAGATATAGCCCACCCTTCAAAACGTAAAACAGCTAGTTGATTTCCTGTTTTAATAGAAAAGGACCTTGTAGACTCAGCACCATGACAGAGGCAGACAAGATGAAGTATGATTATTCCCCGGATCAATAACATCATTATTTGCAAAAGCATTTTTTTGCTTTTCGTTTAAACTTACACCACAAGAATCATATATTCAAAGAAAGAGATCAAAAATTATATGGCTCTAGAATTGCTTCATGGGGTTATCTGTATACCATTGCTCTAAATAATGTGATACAAGTGAGTTGATACCCCTCTCAATATCCTTATATAGATTTTGCGAGGAAGTTTGTCCCATTATTTCTTTTGAAAAGACTTTACTTGTCATCAGCTTCTTTGTCATCAAGGTGTCTGCCATTGAACCATAATAATCTGTCTCTGATACACTGTAATTATAAATGCTAAATAAAGCTTGAAAAGAGGAAACTTGATCAACCCTTGAGTCAATTACATTTATATCTATAACCATCTTTGGCATTTGATTTTCGTTAAAGCGAATGTTATGCTCCAGGAGCCTCAGCTCAATATAGCTTGATAAACGTTTTTCCCAAACGCTATCATCAATTCCTTTGACATTCAAGATAAAGGTAACATCATTCAAGTGTTTTAGATTCCCATCATACCAGGTTGACTGCGAAAATAAGGAAGATATAATAAATAGGGAGTAACTGTAACTATTAAACATTTTTAAACTTTGGAGAAGCGGTTTATACTTTTAATTAAAGGAAAACCCAGACCATAAAATTTTTTTAAGACCACATCTAACTCCGTGTAATTGTTATAAGTCTAATATTACTAACAAAATTTTATTTTCAATATACATTACTATTCGCTACCAAAATTCAGCTAGTCAAACACCGAACTTCATCGCACTTGAAGGGCTTATATAAGTGATGATGTTTTTTAACAAGTTATAAATGTTATTGCGATGACTAAGGGTGTAAAAATACAATATTAAACTAGTAATAATTTTATTAAGTAGATGATTATGCTCCCATATCTATACCAACATACACATGTCCATCTTCTACTTTAGTCATAAAAGTTTCTACAGGGGTGGGGGGCATTTCCATCATTTTTTTTGCATCCGCATCAAATTTAGAAAATAACCACATCATAA
>CAJWHU010000016.1 GCA_913041325.1 uncultured Fidelibacterota bacterium
CGAGTTGTCGATGCCGCAGATGGTAACCCTGTAAAAGTGATTATTGAAACTTGCTTATTGAATGAAGAAGAAATGTTAAGAGCGTGTAAAATAATATTAAATGCTGGGGCCGCTTATGTGAAAACATCAACTGGGTTTTCAACAGAAGGTGCTAGAGTTGAAGATATCAAACTAATTAAAAAAAATGTAGGAAAAGATCTAGGTATAAAAGCAAGTGGAGGAATTAAAACATTAGAAGAAGTTGAGTTAATGATATCTGCAGGGGCGAATCGAATTGGCACTAGCAAAAGTGTTATTATAGTATCGTGAGCAACTCTAGTTCTATTATGCGAGGATCTGAAATCGAGCTAGTGATAGAATCTCTAGCGTACGGTGGTATGGGTCTAGCAAGAAAACATAATTTCGTAATTTTTGTTAAATACGCTATTCCAGGGCAAAAAGTAATCGCAAGAATATATAAAAAAAGGAAAGGGTACGCCGAGGCGCATGTGTTAAAAGTTCTTTCTGAATCACCGGACGCCACAAACGCAAGTTGCGGACATTATTGGATATGTAGTAAGCTTCAAAATTTATCATATAAAAGACAGATAGATGAGAAAGTTTCACAGGTAGAGGATGCATTCAGAAGGATAGGTGGATTAAGTAATTTTACTTTAGAAAAAGTTCGAGAGGCCGAGTCAATATACCACTATCGAAATAAAATGGAGTTTACTTTTTCTCCAAATCGTTGGGTTCTAGACTCCGAACCGGAAGGTGTAGATAGGTCTTTTGCATTGGGGCTACATATTCCTGGAAGATTCGATAAAATTCTTGATATAAACAACTGCTATATCCAGCCCGAGATTGGTAATCGAATTCTTTCCGTTACCAGAGACGTATGTTTAAGTAATCGTGAGCTAAGACCATACGACCCTAAATCACATATAGGTTTCTTAAGGTTTTTAATGTTGAGGTATGGTATGAATACACAAGACCTTATGGTAAATATAGTGACAGCATACCACGATATTGATAAGCTAACCCCTTTGACGGATGCTTTATTGAAAGAATTCTCAGAAATTACATCGCTAGTAAATAATGTCAATACACGAAAGGCAGATGTTGCTTTTGGTGAGTCTGAAACTCTATTATATGGTGAACCATCAATTAAAGAAAAGTTAGGAGATTTAACTTTCGAGATATCTGCTAACTCATTTTTCCAAACTAACACGGGCCAAGGTGAAATATTATATCAAGAGATAAAAGATGCAACAAATTTAAACGGGGATGAAATTTTGTACGATCTTTATTGTGGTACCGGAACAATTGGCCTTTACTTGTCTAAGAAGGCAAAAAAAGTTTTCGGATTTGAGGTCATAAGGTCTGCCCTAGACGATGCAGAAAAAAATGCTGTCCGGAATAATATTTCGAATATCGTTTTTGTCAAAGCAAATCTTGATACTTTTTTTAAATCAGGACAGTTGCCAAAAAGAGTTCCCAAACCCGATGTTATTGTCGTGGATCCACCAAGGGCAGGAATGCATGAAGACATGACAAATTATTTACCAAAATTAGGTGCAAAAAAGATTATCTATGCTTCCTGTAACCCAACAACACAAGCAAGGGACGCTAAAATATTAAATGCTTACGGTTATAGGATCATTAGCTCCACGATGGTTGATATGTTTCCCCATACTCCGCATATAGAAACCGTAATGTTATTTTCGAAGTGACGCCTTTGAAAAACGAGACTCTGGAATTTCAACATCAAAATCTATTTTTTCTATAATCCACTCAGTTCCCATGCTATTTCTTTTCAACTCATCTTTATATTTAAATCTTAGAGGGAACCATCTCCCCTGAATCATTTCTACTTTACTCATTGTAGAGGTTTTTAATAGTTTTCCACTTTTTGCGTATAATTCCTCTTTAATTGGCAGTATATATTCTTTATCAACCCATGCTTTCCGTTTTGGGTATGCCAAGCCACTCACTTTCCCATTCATTATTATTATCCAGTGGTCTCTTCCATTAATTTTTACTGATTCTTGAATGCTGGCAGAGTATAGCTCCTGGATTGGACGGTTCTCCATCATATCATTGTAGGACATATCAGAGCCCATTACAGACTGCCGTAGCATGTGTCCTGAGATTTGGATAACTCGATCAGTCTGCGGTGAATAGGTCCACAATTTACTTCCCATTTTTAACATTTTTGTACCTGCTTCTCTTGGAGGAGAAAGATACTCTGTGAAGGCTTGATCAACTCCTATTACCCAAGTTTTTGACTCTATTGTTCTACTTGAGCGTCTTCCCTGGACAATCATTTTACTAGTCAATATACGAGATTTTGCACTCATGTTTTTATCAATAGTTTTAATGATTTCGAACACGGACATTTGTCTGTTTTGAGCAAGAAGAAAGGAAAGAAAAAAAATTAGCTGTTTTATTTTAATCATGATTCTAATTCCTTAAATAATTGAGCCATCTCACGTTTATAAATAGCCAGTCCAGCTAGCATAGTTCCTAAAACGGTGGCGATTAGTCCCGGAATAAATCCAATATAATATAGATCTGGAGTGATTTTAGCGTAGAAGATATTTGGCATAACCATAGAATTGGTTGACATTGTTGCTACGACCTCTGAATAATTAATTCCATTTTCTTGAACGTAGTATACCAAAGTCATGCCAATGGCAGTGCCAGTTATTGTCCCAGTTAGTCCAATTATAATTGCTTCAATAATCATAGATCGATAAACATCTCCTTTTGACTCTCCCATCGCAAGTCGGACGCCTATCTCTCCATACCTACGAAGGCCATTCATGAGCCCCATATTCCATAATACTACCATGACAATAATCAAAAATATTGTTCCAACTATCATTAAAAATGCATCAACTAAATCAACCATTTCTCCCATCTGTTGGCTAGAATCACGTAATGCCATCATAACTGGGCTAAAAATATCAGCTGAGTCAGAGTGGTTTGCATTATAGTTTGATCGCAGAAGCACTGCTTCTTCGTCATCATAAAAAAGTGAGTTCGTAAACCCCAATATTTCTGATGCAGCATTTTCCATATCTAAGGCTTTTCTCGCTCCTGAAATATCTACTAGCATCATCTGCTTGTCTGCTTGTCCTTTACGTAAATCAAATGTACCAACAACAGTGAAATTATATGTTGTGAATGCATTATGCATCGTCGTTCCAATATATGTTGCCGTATCTCCCACACTTATATTGAGCTTATCTGCTAATCTATGACCAATTATAGCCTCGTCAGAGGTCATCGGCAGCCGCCCGTTGACCAAATTTGTGTTAAGATCCCAAATCTCGATCATGCGAGAGCCAGTATTTAGTAAGTCTATTCCTATGGCATAAACAGCTCCTTGCTCCTTTGTTTCACCATTTTGGTCAGGTATATCTAAAAGACCTCCGAATGTTATCCGTGGGCTCCAAAAGTGATCAGGATATTCGCTGTTTAACTTTGCAATGATTTGATCAACATCCACAAGAGCAAGATCATTTGGAAGCATTTGCATTTCTTCTTTATATGCGCGTGTAACAATTTTTTCATGACCAGAAATGATGACAGCGGTGTTTAGAAATATGGAGTTCATTGAGCCTTTCATGAATCCTATTGAAAAAATAACAATAGCCACAGTAATTGATATAATTATAACGGGGAATAAGCTTCTAGTCCGATCGCGTAAAAGACCTTTGGTAAGAAAATGTATCATGCGAGGGTTTTACCTCTTAGGGCATCTGTCGGTTTCATTTGAGCAATACGTCTCGAGGGTAGATAGCTTACAATTATTACAATGGTAAATACTAAAACTGTTGTAGTAATAATCAGTGAGAAAGAGTAAATGGGTATAAGTTGTTTAGCTATCATAAAACCCATTTCAGTATAATCAATGGGCATTGGGACACCATATTTTGCTGTCCACCATAGTATAGTTCCAAAAGGGAATATAGTCAAACATGATGCTAAAATCGCATTGATACCACCCTCAATAGTAAAGAGACTGACAACTTTTGACCGCTTCATACCAAGAGCCATTAGGGTACCAATTTCTTTACCTCTTTTAAAAATTGATAGAACTTGAGCATTGAAAATTCCCATTGCCGCTAATGATAATAAAACCATAAACATAATTTGATTACCAGGTTTATCTGCTTCAATAGCCGCTTCGATATCCTTTATTAAATAATCGACATCCCTATGAACCCAGTCCCCAAAATTCTCCACTTTTTTTAAATTTTTTCTATAAGCAACGTAAGTTACGTGATTTTCCATTGCGAGCATATTCTGGGCTTTTTGAATTGGGATCCATATATGTCCCTTATCTAACTTGAAATTTTCAGTATCCATTATATTCACTATGGTGCCTTCATCAGCATCGTATGTCCCATCAGAATCAAGCCAGCGAATTGTAAAAGAGTCTCCCATATTTAATTTCATGCTATTTGCCATCCCTCGACCTATTAGAACAGGGATATGCACATCAGGATGCCCAGCCAAAGTTTTGGTAGGCATATTTACAATGGTTTGACTTGGCTCAATCCCTTTCATGGTGACTGGCATCATTCGTCCATTAGGGTAAATAGCCGCTTGGCTTACAAGTACAGGTACAGCGTCTTTTTTTCTGACCAGCGTATCTATACCTGCTGGTAGGGTTGAATGAGAATCTTCAAAAAGGATTGGATCTAGTGGGTCATACATCGGGTGCCAATAAGCGCCACCAGCAATTTCTGTATCAATTATAACCTGCTTTGCATGCTGGCGCATACCATCATACAAGCCAGTTACAAAAATGATCATGAAAAACGAAATAGATGTGACAAAAACATTGAGAAAGGTTCTAAGCTTTGCACCTAATAAATTTTTTAGTGCTATTTTAAAAAGCATTACGTATCGCTCTCATTAATTGATTCATCTCTAATGATTCCTCCATCATCCATATGAATGATACGTTTTAGGTACCCCATGATTTTTTCATCATGTGTAGCAAAAATAAACGATGTAGTAAGCTCGCGGTTTAGTTTTACAAGAATTTCCATAATTTTATGAGAATTTTCAGCATCAAGATTGGCTGTTGGCTCATCAGCCATGACGAGTCTTGGGCGGTGCACTATTGCCCGAGCTATTGCAGTCCTCTGGCATTCACCACCACTCAGCTTCCCAGGCCTTGAGTCTCGCTTGTTACCAAGTCCAACCCAATCTATTGCCTGGTCAACTCTTTTCTTCCTTTCAGAAGAATCTACTTTATTTAGGATAAGCGGTAGTTCAATATTTTCAAACACCGTATAAACAGGCAAAAGGTTGTAGCTTTGGAAGATGAAACCCATATACTTTCTTCTTAAACTAGCACGTTTATTATGTGTGGCATTGTCTAATGCATGCTTTAGTACGTGGACAGTACCACTGGTTGCAGAATCAAGACCACCAATAATATTTAGAAGGGTTGTTTTCCCAGAGCCTGAGGGGCCGATTAATCCAGTGAACTCACCTTTATACAAGTCTAGATCAATGTTTTTTAATGCGGTAAAGTGTCCATTCCCAACTGTAAATTGTTTTACTAAATCTTTAATTGATATAATTACATTTTCTTCCATACCCGATCCGTTAATGATTGTAGATTAACATGAATTGCAACCCAGTACCATACCCTATCGATGAGTTATGCAATAATTCTTCATTACCCTCAAAGTTAGATTTTTCTGGATAAAAGGTGCATATGAAATTTAAGCTATAGTAGTTGTATGTGCTGGTCCACCTTAAGTGGTGATACATTTTTTCTAGGTCAGCACCAACTTGCGAAACCAACATAATTTGATGATTTATGCTCAGCGGTGTGCTTGCCATCAATGCGAAAAACTCAGCATTCCTGCCCATATTATCAAATTGATTTTTCAATAACATACATTCCGCAGTAATTAGTATTCCTCCTGCAATTGGGAGCGTATAATCTGCGCCTAACGTAGTCATAAATATATTCGCCTCATTAGCCTTAATAATTGCACTTTCATTCCAAAAACCTACAAGGCCATCAAATCGATAATCAACAGCAAATCGAGCGTTCGGTTGATTTATGGAGATTCCAAGGGAGTTTATATTCCTGACAATTTTTGAGTGGTCTTTGTGATAGCTGATTCCCCATTCGCCAAAGACGCTAGAAATTTCAACACGGGTTCCATATGAATGAGTTTCATCCTCGTTATCTATTATCCAAGCCCAAGAGGATAGATAATGCATAGGATACCAACGTAGCCTTAATGCTCTTACACCAGTCGTTTGGCCAGTAAGATCTATGGGGTCAATCGAATCAAACCAGGACAAAGTTCTTAGCAATTGAGAGGTCCCAAAAACAATCTTTTGCAATCCAATTCGCGCTTCAAAGGTTTCATCATTATATCGAAGCCAGTACCTGTAGAATTTTTGCTCATCGTGTAATAGTAAGTCTCCAGAATAATGTCTTAGCAACCTTAATGAGATATCAGAGTCAATTGTCTTATCATCTTCTACTGTTTTCACAATGGAAACTTTAGGTATGTAGAGTAAGTTATATTGATAAGATGAAAAGCCATTAGGAAAATCAGTATTTGTTAATCCACTTAGGGCAAGTTCACCATCAAGTGAATAGTTTTGTGATCGTATATGGGGCATTAGAAAAATAAGACAGGAAACTAAAACTATAAACTTCACTCAGCTCTCTTTATGAGGAAGTACTAGGCAAAGTGCAGGAAGGAGCGTGAGGTCACAAAGGAGCGCCGTCCCTATCATCCCAGCTGAAAGCATTCCAAATTGATAGGTAGGAAGGAATGCGGATAGCAAGAGAACAGAAAAACCTGAAACTAAAATAGTAGTTGTAATCATTAATGCCGAACCAGTACTCATTATGGTTGCCTTGATGGCCTCAACTCTGTTTGTACATTGTGTTAGTTCTTTACGATATCTTAAAAGAAAATGCAGACTATCATCTACCGCAATTCCAAGAGCAACTGAAAATGTCATTGCGGTGGGTGGTCGTATTGAAACTCCAAGCCAAGATAAAAGGCCTAATACAGTAAAAATGGGAATCAAATTTGTAATAAGGCTTGCGAGTAATATGGACTTATTGCGAAACATAAATGCCATTATAATGCTAATGAAAACTAGGGCAACCCCTAAACTGTTTACGAGTGATTGCACAAGGTAATTATTTGTTCTCAATGCCACAACAGTAGTTCCTGTGCACTTAACCGACAGGTAAGGAGGAAAAGATCTAGATAGAGAATCTATCTTTGCATATATCTTATCCATTTCGGAAGAGGTCTTGTTTTCAATTAAGCCTGTAATTCTGAGGGCATTCTTTTCTTTATTGATTAATTGTATTTGCTGATCTCCTCTTAAGTCTAGAACTTGATCAATAAAATTTTTATCGTACGAAACAGAACTCTCATCTCCGCGGATACGCTTTACTGATTCGAGAAGTGTTATTATGGAAAAAAATCTACTGTTGCTTAGCTCTTTGTTTAAAAGTCTTTCGAGTTTATCTAGGTGGATTAGTATATCATGGTCTATCACGGTTTTATCAACCGTTCCTTGATCATTTTCAAGCTCCAACAATACCTCAAAGGGCAACACGCCTCCGAAATATTGCTCCGTCAATTTCAGATCATTGTATAGTTTATTCTCTGGTCTGAGATCATCCATTAATGATGCATCAGTGGATAAGTCTTTTATTTTATAAATTGCTGTAAATGAAATAAAAAGTGGAATTATAATGAAAACCCAGGGCCGCTTTGGGATGGTATCTGACAACCACAGTAAGATAGGGGAAAACGTATTCTCTCGCCCTCTACCAAATGATTTGAAAAACATAATTCCAGATGGTACCAGTGTTATGGAAACCAGCCAGGCGATCATTACTCCAAGTGCTATTTCCATTCCAAACTCTTGAACAATGCTTATAGAGGTTGTCATGAGTGCAATGAACCCTATTGAGGTTGTTGCGCTGGTTAAAAAGATAACTCTTGACATCTGATTTATTGTTACAAGCATCGCTTCACGAGGGCTGTAAGAATCTTTATTAAGATTTTCTCTGAATCGTGCTTGTATATGAATTGCATCGCTGATACCGATAATGAATAAAAGTGTGGGTACGATATACGTCATTATGTTTATTTCAAGACCAAATAACCCCATGATTCCTAGCAACCAAATGACTGTAGTCAGAACTGTTAGCATTGGTAGCACAACGAACACCCAATTTCTAAATACATAGCTCAGTAATGAAATGAGGATCAGTGCAATAGGTGGTAAAAAAAGAAAATTATCTCTCACCATGTAACCAACGTACTCAGTCCTTAAAACAGACACTCCTGAATATGTCCACGATGGCGAGGTCTCATGAGTCAGTCTTTTAATCTCTTTTAGAACAGCACTGCGATCTTGGTGATTATTTGCAAAATCACTAAGAGTCAATATGAAAGCACCAAATCTGAGGTCTTTAGACAATACTCGGGAACCTATTGCAGGGTCTGACTGAATGTATTCTAATTTTTGTATAACGGTATCACGGTTCCAATCACTATTTTCACCATGCAAGTCCCCAAGCCATGCCCTTGTATCTAAGTCACCAAGAGTAAAAATTGAGATTACTCTCTCAACTCCATTTAATTCCTCTAGATCATAAAATATATTCTCTAATTCTTTGAAAAGATTTATATCATAGTGGTCAATGGGTTCATATATGATCGTAATTACGTTGTCTTCCCTTCCAAAATCATTTCTAAATGAGAAGTATTCTTCTACAGCAGGGTCATTTTGGGAGAACAAATGTTCTATCGAAAAATCTATAGTTAGTTTAGGGATAAATAAAGCCAACACAATTGTCAAGCCAAGAATACCGCTAAGTGTGATCTTTGGATTATCTATGATTTTACCAAAAACTTTTTCAATCATCTGTTTTCTTTATTTTTGCCATAATGGAGCCGATATAAACACTAAGTCAATTAAAAGAATCTTCTCATTATGTAACATGTTTCCAATGAAAGAATATACTAATTGTAGTAAAATCTATTGTCACAAAAGAGGAATATTTAACCCTTTATTTTTAATTAAGCGCATGCCATCAAAAAAATTAGAAAAAACATATGATCCATCTTTAGTAGAAGAAAAGTGGTATCAGCACTGGATTACACAGAATTATTTCTCTGCCGATCCATTATCGAAAAAAGAACCCTATACTATTGTAATTCCACCTCCTAATGTGACAGGGATGCTCACCGTTGGTCATGTTTTGAATAACACTATTCAAGACGTGTTAATTAGGAAGGCGCGTATGGAAGGAAAGGAGGCATGTTGGATACCTGGTACCGATCATGCTTCTATCGCAACTGAGTCAAAGGTTGTAGCCATGCTTGAGGAGAAAGGTATTCATAAGAATGAGCTCACAAGAGAGCAATTTTTAACATATGCTTGGGAGTGGAAGGAGAAGTATGGGGGCATAATTGTTAACCAATTAAAGAAGCTCGGTTGCTCTTGCGATTGGAATAAAGAGCGATTCACGATGGACGACGGTTACACCAATGCTGTATTAACTGCTTTTGTTATGCTTTATGAAAAGGGTTTAATTTATAAAGGTCATAGGCTTGTGAACTGGTGCCCGGTTTCTAAATCTGCAATTAGTGATGAGGAGGTTATTTATCAAGAAGAAAGTGGATCCCTCTGGCATCTTCGCTACCCAATTACAGATTCTGACAAATATCTTGTAGTAGCAACCACTCGTCCAGAGACAATGCTTGGAGACACTGCCGTAGCTGTACATCCAGACGATAAGCGATATAAAAATTTTATTGGGTTAACTATAACGCTCCCGCTTGTGGGTAGGGAAATCCCAATCATAGCGGATAATTTTGTTGATCCAGAGTTTGGAAGTGGTTGTGTAAAAGTAACTCCAGCACATGATCCAAATGATTTTTCTATTGGCGAGAGACACGACCTTGAGTTTATCAATATTATGAACGATGATGCCTCAATTAATTTGAACGCTCCGATTCAATATCAAAATCTCTCTCGCGAAGAGGCAAGAAAAAAAGTTATTGAGGATTTTAAATCGTTAGGCCTAGTAGATAAGATAGAGGAGCACATAAATAAGGTTGGATTTTCAGAAAGAGGTCATGTTCCCATAGAATTTTATATGTCTGAGCAGTGGTTTATGAAAATGTCAGATCTAGCAGGACCTGCTCTGGATGCTGTTAGTAATGGCCAAATTACATTTCATCCCAAACATTGGGACAAGACATATTATCATTGGATGAATAATGTAAAAGATTGGTGTATAAGTAGGCAACTATGGTGGGGACATCAAATACCTGTGTGGTACCACAATGATGACAGCAAAAAACTGCATGTTTCTGTTGAAGGTCCTTCCGACCCTGAAAACTGGACGCGCGACAAAGATGTTTTGGATACTTGGGCAAGTTCTTGGTTGTGGCCAATGGCAGTCCACTCATGGCCAGATGGTAGCGAAGAGCTGAAAAAATTTTATCCTACTAACGTGCTTGTAACGGGTCCGGATATAATTTTTTTCTGGGTTGCCAGAATGATCATAACAGGGTGTGAGTTCATGGACGAAATTCCATTCAAAGACGTATACTTTACATCCATTCTTAGAGACGTGGACGGGAAAAAATTAAGTAAATCGCTGGGTAACTCTCCAGATCCAATAAAACTTTTTGATGAGTATGGTACAGACGCTGTTAGATTTTCAATTATGCTAATGGCGCCTCAAGGTCTTGACGTGCTTTTTTCGAAAGATAGACTAGAAATTGGAAGAAATTTCATGAATAAGCTATGGAATGTATGCAGATTTGTTCAGCTTAATCTGGACAAGAGCAGTGTCGAACGGTACGACCCTGAAGATCTTGACCTCAGGCTTGCTGATAGGTGGATTCTAAGCAGACTGTCATACCTAGTCAACAATTACAATGCTCAGATTAATCGATTTCACTTCAATGAAGCAGCAAAACTCATTTATGAATTTACCAGAAGCGATCTCTGTGATTGGTATGTCGAAATTGCAAAAATTAGCTTTCAAAAAGGTGACAAGTATGAGGTCGGTCTGGTTGGCTCTGTTGTACTAAAATGTATAAAAACAGTTCTAACACTTCTGCACCCATTTGCTCCTTTCATTACTGAGGAGCTTTGGGAATTCTTTCGTTCTGATAAATCTACTGACTTAATTATTTCTCCTTGGATTGACAAAATGGAAATGTTTAATAACAATATTGAAGAGGATATGCTCATGATCAAAGAATTGGTAACATCTGTTCGATCTGTCAGAAGTAGAATGAATATCCCACCAAGCAAAAAATTTGACCTTTACATTCGGTGTAGTTCTAACCAAAACCAAGTTTTGAAAGTGCAAAAAGATCTTATAAAAACCTTGGCGAGAGTTGAAAATCTGTTCTTGGGTGAAGACACTAAAAAGCCAAGGCACTCTGCCACCTCGGTAACTGCTGGGCTGGAAATATTTGTTCCCCTAAAGGGCCTGGTTGATTTTGATAAAGAGAAAAAAAGAATGAAAAAGCGCTCAGCAGATGCTTTAGGCTTAATAGAAAAGATAAATAGTAAGTTATCAAACCAAAACTTTCTTGATCGCGCACCAGAAGCTGTAATTCAAAGAGAAAAGTCAAACCTTGTAAAATTAACAGAAGAAGTAGATAAATTAAATGCTAACTTGGAAATGCTAAAATGAAAAAAATTCATATTATTGTCGCCATATTTTACATTGCCTATTCTCAATCTGAGGATGCTACACTCACAATATACAAGGATGGATCTGCTCTCATTAAACAACCTGTTGCCTGGTCTGTCCCAGCAGGAAATAGTTATGTCACATGGGGAAACCTGCCAAGTGGCATTCATAGAGATACACCTTTTCTAAATATTGAGGGCGTTGATGTGATTTCACAGCGCTTTAATGATAACATCTTTACAGGAGTAGATTATTTCAATTCTCTAAAAGGTCAAGAAATCCAAGTTAAGCCTAAAGATGGTAAGCTAGTGAAAGGAGTACTACTTGAAATAAGTCCGATAACATTAACGTTGGAACACCAATCAGGTATAATATGCTTTAATAGAAGCGAGCTAGAGTATATTGGAAGCAAAAAAACCGACTTAGAACCTCACACATTTCATCCATACTTGTCGTGGGATTTCAAGTCTAAATCCAACAAAGTTGTTGAGGGCGAGCTTGTATATAAAACAAATAATTTTTCATGGGATACTGTGTACCGTTTAAAAATGATAAATGAGGAAAAGGGCGAACTGATTGCAGAAGCAGTTGTTTCCAACACTTCCGATATAAGATTTCATGATGCGAGTCTACAGCTTGTTGAGGGAACATTGAATCAAATAAAAAATAGGCATAAAAGAACCGAACAAATACACCGATCTGCTTTAAGAGCATTAAGTAGTAAACCAGACCCATTAATTGAACAAGAAGAGCTGGGCGATTACCACATTTACAGCTTAAATAGTAAGCACGATCTAAGTGCGAAAGAAAATATTACTGTGAGGATGTATGGTCCTCTAGATGTGGGCTATAAAAAGACATATGTGTTCGAAAATAGTGAGAGACGTCAGAAAGAGGAGCCTCTTGAGGTTCAAATAAGTATGGAAAACACAGAATCAAATGGTCTTGGAATATCTTTACCTGGCGGCAAAGTCGAAATGTATACGTATAAAAAATCAAGTGGCTTAGAGTATATTGGTGCAGATAATATGGGTCAAGTACCAAAAGGGCAATCGACCACTCTCACCTCAGGTAGGGCATTTGATGTCATCGGAAACAGGAAGGTTTTGAACTATGATAGACAGAGAAAAAGCGAGGAAGCTGTCATTGAGATTAAAGTTACTAACACCAGGAATGAAGATATAAATGTTTTACTGGTTGAACATATCAATGGAGACTGGATTATCAAAGACGAGTCGCTTAATTATCAAAAAAAAGATGCCTCTACGGTTCACTTTCCACTGTCTTTACAATCTGGAGAAACCAAGAATGTTTACTATACCTACCGAAAAGAATGGAAATAGATATCTGAAAGGGTAATTTTTGAATCTTACAGAATCCATCTCTCAGCTAAAAGGAGTTGGCCCTCGCCGGGGGAAAATATTAAATAATCTGGGTATACATACCATAATGGACCTCCTGTATTACTTTCCAAGACATCATCTAGATAGAACAATATTCACACAAATCAGTAGTTTAAAAAAAGGAATTTTATGCTCTGTCATTGGGAAAGTGCAAACATTCAGTGAAAGGTTTATCCGAGGCGGGAAAATGTTTCAGGTTGTTGTTTACGATGGCACAGGTTTGCTAACACTAAATTGGTTTAATTCTACTCAATATGTTAAGAACTTATTTAAGGTTGGGGATAAATTAGTAATTCATGGTAAAGTCCAATGGTATCGGGGATTTACCATAACCCATCCAGAATTTGAAAAAATTCAAGACCATGAGGACCCTACAAAAACGGGCAATATAGTTCCTGTCTATCCACTGACAAATGATCTTAAGATTAAGGGTGTTGAGCAGCGTATGCTTAGGACATTAATCAAAGAGGCTCTGTCCTGCATCGATCAGGTATATGAAATAATTCCAAAAGACGTACTAAAGAAACATTCTTTGATCAGTTTAAAATTAGCGCTGACCTACATCCATTTTTCGGATGGAATTGAAAAATTAAATTCAGCAAAAAATCGACTAAAATTTGACGAACACTTTTTTTTACAATTGCTCTTGGCATTAAAAAAAAAATCTATCAGATTATCAAAATCTAAAAGATTGATTGATATAGGTCCATATTTTCGCCCAATTTCAGAGACTTTAGATTTTGAGTTAACAAGATCACAAAAGAACGTAATCCAGGATATTCATGCAGATTTTAGGAATGATTATCCGATGAATAGACTAATACAAGGTGATGTAGGATCCGGTAAAACAATAGTCGCAATATTAGTAACGGCATTAGCTGTTGGGAACAACGTACAAGTTGCTATTATGGTTCCTACTGAGGTACTAGCTAGACAGCATTATGATTCTTTCAAATTACAACTTGATAAAGCAAATATTAGGTGTGAACTCATACTTGGGAATATGAAAAAAAACGAAAGGTCTAATATTTTAGCAGGTTTAGAAGATGGATCCATCTCAGTTGTAATTGGTACACATGCACTAATACAAAAAGACGTTTTCTTCAATAACTTAGGCTTAGTTGTTATTGATGAACAGCACAGGTTCGGTGTCAACCAGCGCGCAAATTTGATCGACAAAGGTAAAAGCCCTCATTGTCTAGCAATGACCGCAACACCCATTCCAAGAACTTTATCTATCACCTACTATGGGGACATGGATATATCAATTATTGATGAATTACCACTGAACCGGATTCCAGTAGTCACAAGAGTAGTTGAGCCAGATAGGCTCAGTAAGGTGTATGATTTTATCAGAACAGAAGTTTCTAGTGGGAGACAGGTTATTGTAGTTTACCCTCTTGTTGAAGAGTCTGAGAAATTAGATTTAGCTGCGGCTGTAGAGGCATACAAAGAACTATCTAAGATCCAATTTAACGGCTTGGAATTAGGTCTTCTTCACGGGAAGATGAAATCAATTGAGAAAAAAAATATGCTAAATAAATTTGAGAGAAATGAAATTAGCATATTAGTTTCAACAACCGTGATTGAAGTTGGGATTGACATTCCAAACGCTACTGTGATGCTTATTGACCACGCTGAGAGATTTGGTCTATCACAACTTCATCAATTAAGAGGGCGAGTAGGCAGGGGTTCGAAGAGAAGTTATTGCATACTTGTCAGAAGAAAAACGACAGAAACATCAAGAGATAGACTAGCAATAATGGAGAAGACAAGTGATGGTTTTAAGATCGCTGATGAGGATCTCAACCTCAGAGGGCCGGGTGAGTTCATTGGAGAAAGGCAGTCAGGCTTCCTGAGCTATAAAATCGCAAACATGATCACTGATGGACCAATTATTTCAGACGCAAGAGCGGCTGCATTTTCCATCATTGAAAAAGATCCTAGTTTAGAGAACAGTGTTAATGAGCCTATGAAAAGATGGTTTATGTCTCACTATTCTAACTATCTAGAAAAAATAAATCTTTCATGATGAATCGTTTTAGATATCAAACCGACAAACTAAATTTTATTTTATAATTTGCTATTAAAATTACTAAATGGAGCAAAATCTGAACGAAAAAAGTTTAAAAAAAGAAGAAGAACTGTTCTTATATCTTGTAACAACATTTCAAACTAGTGCGTCTATAGCACTTGGCAAATTAGAAAATCCCATGACCAAAAGCACAGAAGTAAATCTGAGCCAGGCATCGTATTACATTGACCTATTGGTCATGCTACAGTCAAAGGCTCGTGGGAATATGTCGGATTACGAGGAACAAATGTTAATCAATGTAGTTAGTGAACTTAAAATGGATTTTATACAATTGAAGTCAGCCAATAATGAGAAATAGAAAAAAATGAAGAGATATAGCAGAGGAAAATAGGCATGATACACGAAAACTACAGAACCATCAATAGAGTTTTAGCTACCTTAGTATTTTTTATCTCATTTCTTGTATACTTTGATACAATGGCACCATCAGTCTCTTACTGGGATTGTGGTGAATTTATTGCAGTATCTTATACACTTGGTGTTCCACATCCTCCCGGTAGTCCCCTATTTTTATTGCTGGGCAGGATAGCATCAATTCTACCAATAAGTGAAGACATTGCATTTAGGGTCAACATTCTATCGCCAATAGTAAGTGCTTTCGCAGTCTTTTTTCTATATCTAATTATTGTACAAGTTATTTTGCACTGGCGTGGGAAATTAAGTTCTCAAAGGGATGCTTTAGTAGTATTTGGATCAGGCGTGGTTGGCTCGTTAACCTTTGCTTTCACTGACAGTCACTGGTTTAATGCCGTCGAGGCTGAGGTCTATGCGTTCAGTACGTTTTTTACTGCTATTGTAGTATGGTTGATTTTAGTGTGGAGCGAGAAAGCAGACCAGAGAGGCCACGAAAAATACATTTTAATTATTGCCTACATGATAGGCTTGGCTACAGGTTTACATCTATTAAATTTATTGACCTTACCCTTTGTTGCACTGGTTATTTATTTCAGGAAATATAATTTTTCCTGGAAATCTTTCGGAGTTACAATGCTCATTACTGCTATTGTTTTTTTTATCATCCACAACGTCATAATAAAAGGCATGCCGAAGATAGCAGCTTCGATAGGTGTTTTTTTAACAACAGCTCTTGTTCTTTTTATATTCTCATGCATGGTATGGGCTATAAAAAATCAGAGGAAGATTGCCTCTCTATGTTTGACCTCAGTTGTTTTAGTTCTAATTGGATATTCTACATATGCGCTAATATTTATCAGATCTAATCAAGATCCAGGGATTGATGAAAATGACCCAGAAACGGTTGAAGCTTTTATCTCATACCTTGAAAGAGAGCAGTATGGTGATGTTGGTTTACTGCCACGAAGATTTAAAGGAATTCCTCCTATTCATGAGGTAGTCGGGTTTCCAGAGGGTCCCGGTAGAGGATTTTCATCATCCCAAAAAAGAAACTATAGCAGGCATCAGATGGGCAGGCAGTGGGATTTCTTCTGGGATTACCAAATTCGAAAAATGTATAACAGATACTTTCTGTGGCAATTTGCTGGTCGGGGCCCCGCATCAGATCCAGGTGTAATTAGAATGGGTGCCAGAAATAGCGAAGATGGTATTGACCTAACACAATTTGGATTGCCTCTGGCTTTCATTATCGGCATAATTGGTATGTTTTACCACGCCTATAGAGATGAGAGAATGGCTTTTTCTGTAATGTCATTATTCATTATGACCGGGTATGCAATAATAATTTATCTAAACCAAGACGATCCTCAGCCTAGAGAGAGAGACTATTCATACGTAGGTAGTTTTTTCGCATTCTCAATATGGATCGGTGCCGGGACCGCAGCTATAAGCGAATGGATCTCTAAGTATGTTAGCGATAGCCAGCTAAGTAAAAGGCTAATATCCATTGTTTTGATAATACA
>CAJWHU010000017.1 GCA_913041325.1 uncultured Fidelibacterota bacterium
GCGGGTTTTACCTAATTAAATTTATATTTTGATGTGAAAGGAACCTTGATTTATACTTCCGATAATGAATATCATACAATTATTTAGCATATATAATTACATGTTAACATAGTTGTTTTTCATAAATCTACCTCCTATATTCAATATTATGTATACAGACTTTCAAACAATATCCCAAGATGATGAGTGGTATGAAGGACTCGAGTTTGACAATGAGGAGGAACTAGATATGGCAGATGCAGTAAAAATTCAGGACCCAATCTCTTCTCTAACATTGGGCGCTCCCTTAGTTATAGAGCGTGGTACAAGTTTAAAAAATGCTTTAAACATGCTTCAAGAAGAGAGAAAAAACTGCCTTCTAGTTATAGATAATGATAAGCTAAAGGGTATCATTACGGAAAGAGACATTCTTTTAAAGGTTACCGGCAAGGGATTTGATTTTGAGCTTGTAACAGTTGATGAATATATGACCCCTGATCCCGAGTTCCTGACAAATGAGGACCCGATAGCATACGCATTAAATAAAATGCATGTCGGAGGATTTCGACATGTCCCAATTGTGAATGATCATCTGTTCCCCACCGGTTTGATCAGTATTAGTGATATAATATCGACTATTGCCGATTACTTCAGTATGGAGATCATAAACCTACCTCCAAACAATAGAATAGTAGACACAAACATGCAGGAAGGTGGCTAGTCACAAAACATATATACTTAATTGTTTTAGTAACCAAGGTGGCCATTGAGTAAAAAAAAAATTCTCTCAGACCGCTTTACTCTAATTGGATGGCGTGAGTGGATTTACCTCCCCAGTTACAAGAATTTTCCTATCAAAGCAAAAATAGACACTGGAGCTAGAACTTCAGCGTTACATGCAGGTTCCGTTACAGAGTATAAAAAGGACGGCCAAAACTGGGTAAAATTCGAATTAGAGTACAATAATCTAAAGATCGATGTTAATACTAAACTTCTAAGATATATTAAAATTATTAATTCCTTTGGTGGTACCGAAATTAGACCTGTTGTGAATTTAAAAATTAAATTGGGAGATCATGCCTGGGATACCTCTGTTACCTTAACTAAGAGAGCAAAGTTGACATACCCAATGCTTATTGGTAGAAACACACTCAAAAAGGAATATGTCATACATTCTAATAAATCGTATCTGACAGGAAAATATGGATGTTAAAAACATGAATATATTTATTCTATCACGAAATAAAAATCTATACTCTACTAGTAGACTAGTGGAGGCCGGTAACAAAAGAGGATATAATGTGAGGGTGGTTGATTACATGCGATGCTACATGAATATTACCTCAAGCAAGCCAACTATTTTCTATGGAGGCGAATCTTTGGACAAAGTTGACGCGGTAATCCCTAGAATTGGTGCCTCTAATACTTTCTATGGAACAGCTGTTGTGAAACAATTTGAAATGATGGGTTCATTTTGTGTTAATTCCTCCTCTGCAATAACCAATTCTAGGGATAAACTACGTTCCCTGCAAATATTAGCCGAGGCTGGAATAAACATGCCTGTCACGGGTTTTGCAAGTCACACCAAAGATATAGAGGGGGTAATTGAATCTGTGGGTAGTATTCCTCTTATTATGAAGCTGCTCCAAGGGACACAAGGACAAGGTGTCGTTCTTGCAGAAACTAGAAAAGCGGCAGAATCAGTTATGAGTGCATTCAGGCAACTAGATGCAGATATTATGGTCCAAGAATTTATTGCAGAATCCAGGGGAACAGATATCAGGGCATTTGTTGTTGGAGATTATGTGGTTGCGGCCATGCGTAGAACCGCAAATGAAGATGAATTTAGATCCAATCTACACAGAGGCGGTGTCATTGAGCCTATAAATATTACTGAAGAGGAAAGTAGAATGGCAATTAAGGCATCAAAGATCTTAGGACTGCAGATCGCGGGTGTTGACCTTATGAGATCATCGCGTGGTCCTTTAATTTTAGAGGTTAATTCCTCACCAGGTCTACAGGGGATTGAGACAAGCTCAAAACTCGACGTTGCTGGAAAGATAATTTCATATATACGTGGCAAAGTCTAAAAAATGAGTTATAAACTAGCTTGAAATCATCCTTAAAAATCACAGCAACTCTCTTGTTTTATTTTTCTATTTGTTGGGCTAAGGCTATTGAAGAACATTATACTGAAGCCTCATTAAAGATAATAGCAGAAGCAATGTCAGATAGTACTGCCTTTAATAGATTGTCCTATTTGTGTGATACATTTGGACCAAGACTAAGTGGATCCAAAAATCTAGAAGATGCGATAGATTGGATTATCAGAGAGATGAAATATGACGGTCTTCAAAATGTTGTAGGTGAACGGGTTAGAGTCCCTGTGTGGCTTCGAGGTAAAGAATCTGTTACGTTGTTGAGACCATTTGAAAAAGAAATGGAAATTTTAGGCGTTGGGGGCTCAATAGGAACACCAAAATCTGGCATTACCTCAGATGTTATCGTTGTGAGGGACTTTAGTGAGTTAGAACAAAAAAAGAATCAGGTAAAAGGTAAAGTAGTCTTGTTTAATGTTGATTACTCAAATTACGGTGATGTATTAAAATATAGATATTCTGGTGCCAGTGAAGCTGCGAAATATGGTGCCCGCGGTAGTTTGTTGCGATCTATCACTCCTTGGTCGGTATATACCCCCAATACTGGTTTATTAGCCTATAATAATGGCTTAAAAAAAATTCCATACGCTTCATTAACAGTGGAAGATGCAATGATGATGCAAAGACTTTATGATAGAGGGCAGAAAATAACCATTAAAATGCAAATGAGTTCAAAATTAGCCTCCGATAGGTGGTCTAGAAACATTATTGCAGAACTGCGAGGAAGTACTTATCCCGATGAAATTGTTTTGCTTGGTGGTCACATAGACTCCTGGGATGTAGGCCAAGGAGCCCATGATGATGCTGGAGGGTGCCTCGCATCCTGGGAAGCTGTAAGGTTAATTAAAAAACTCAATTTTAAACCTAAGCGCACAATCAGATGTGTATTATGGACTAATGAGGAGAACGGTGGACGGGGCAGTATAGCATATCGAGATATGCACTTAGATGAATTAGATAAACATATTGTTACTATTGTTTCTGATATGGGTGTATTTGCTCCGGAGGGTTTTGCCTTTTCCGGTAGCGCAAAGGCTAAGAAAGTGATCGAAAAAATTTCTGTGCTCATGAAGCCAATAAACGCAAATAAATTAATTGAAAATGGGAGAACTTCAGACGTATTAATATTGAATGGTGAGGGTATACCATCTTTGTCTCTTTTTGTTGATAATCCAAAATATTTTTTGTACCAACATTCATCAGCAGACACATTTGATAAAGTTGACTTTCATGAATTCAACAAATGCGTATCGGCGTTGTCAATTATGGCCTATGTTATTGCGGACCTTAATTCTCCATTATAGAGATAACGTGCTAGGGTAGATTATTCTAATAATTAATGACTTAAATATTCATTAAATTAAAATACACTTGCACACAATATATACTTTAATATGACCTCAGTAATTATTTCAGGATACGGTGATGACCTTACCGTTGATGGTACCCGAATTGGTGATTTAACACCGAGCCAGCATGAGATCATTGAAAAAACTAGAGGCGGTCAAAATTATTCGCCATTGGAAGATGTAGTAGTCTCAAAAGTTAAAAATTCTTCAACATTAATTGCTCGCAAGCCAGACCCCAAAGATATCAAAAAATACATAGAGACCGAGCTAATTGATGGTCTGTGTTGTTATTCCGCTGTAAATCAGGGGCAGTTAAACCAAACAATTGTCGATGCTGTCATAAAACATCTGTCAAATGAAAAATTACCAACTGTCCCTCGCTCAATCAGGCATAAATATATGAGTGCATTCTTATTGGCTGCAACCGGCATCACAGGGATGGATAAGGTAGTGCCTAAGGTTGCAGGTGTAGAGTCTTGGGAGCTATCATTTAAAATTAGTAGAAGATGGGGTCATTTTGTTAAGGGAATACCGCAGGATAAAGTCATTATAGTTGGAGCTAAAGGCAATTTTCATGGAAGGTCAATAGCTGCAATCTCTATGTCCGACGACAGAGAATCTCGCGAAGGGTTCGGACCATTTTTACCAGGAATAGAACTTGTTCCTTTCAACGATGTTGATGCTCTGGAAGATTTATTTATAAAAAAAGGGGAAAGAATAGCAAGTTTTATGGTAGAACCGATTCAGGGGGAAGCTGGAGTAATCGTTCCAGATGATGATTATTTACCAAAAGTATCTAAATTGTGTAAAAAGTATAACGTGCTTCTTGCTGTCGATGAGGTTCAGACTGGTTTTGGTAGAACAGGAAAAAATTTCGCACATCAACTTTACGGAGTCAAACCCGATCTTATGGGATGCGGTAAAGCTGCGGGGGGAGGTATTTTACCAGTTTCATTTGTTGCTGGCAGTAAAGATGTAATGAACTTACTTACTCCGGGTAGTGAAGGGTCAACTTTTGGAGGATATCCTTTGGCGTCCGTGGTAGGTACCTATGCCATTAAGGTGTTGGTTGATGAAAATCTTTCTAAAAATGCAAAAAAGCAGGGAGATTACTTAATCACTCATCTCAAATCTATAAAGGAAGAATTTCCTGATAAGATTAAAGAGGTGCGTGGGAAGGGTCTTTTGACAGCTTTTGAAATGCATGAGTCCAAGCATCTTGATGGTCATAATGTCTCAGTACAGTTATTAAACCATGGGGTGTATGCAAAAGAAACCCATCGTACGACTGTTCGCCTTGCCCCGGCACTCACAATTAAAAGGGGTCAGATAGATCGTCTATCCGATGCGATTAGAGCTGTTATAAAGGGATTATGAAATGGATTTTTTGAAAAATTTGGGAATCAATCAAGAGAATTATGGCGCCAGTTTAGGACCATCCCATTGGAGCAAGACCACTAACTCTGGAAAAACTGAATCTGTAAATCCAACTACCGGTGAAATAATAGCCTCCGTATATAATTGTAGCAAGGATGATTACGATTACATAGTTAATCAATCATACGATGCTTTCAAAATTTGGAGAACTGTTCCTGCGCCAGAAAGGGGTCAAGTTGTAAGAGAGATTGGCAATGCTCTTAGAGACAGTAAAGATAATTTGGGTAGTCTTGTTTCCTTGGAAATGGGTAAAATAAAAACAGAAGGCGATGGAGAGGTTCAAGAAATGATTGACATAGCTGATTTTGCCTGTGGACAATCTCGAATGTTATATGGTAAAACGATGCACTCTGAACGTAAAAATCACCGAATGTATGAACAATGGCACCCTCTTGGAATTACCGGCGTTATTAGTGCTTTTAATTTCCCAGTAGCAGTTTGGAGTTGGAATGCATTTATTGCGGCTATATGTGGAAATACTACTATATGGAAACCATCCTCATTGACTCCACTATGCGCAATAGCTGTGCAAAAAATTTGTAACGAAGTCCTTGCCCTTAGGGACGCCCCAAATATTTTCAGTTTAGTTATTGGAAGTGGTTCAGCTATTGGAGAAAAAATGATAAATGATAGGAGCATACCTCTTATTTCATTTACAGGCTCAACAAGCATGGGCAGACATGTAAGCGAAGTAGTTGCTAAACGTTTTGGCAAAAGCATTCTAGAACTTGGTGGTAATAATTGTATAGTTGTTGATGAGACTGCAGACATGGATATAGTTGTTCCAGCAATTGTTTTTGGGGCAGTCGGTACTGCAGGACAAAGGTGTACTAGCACTCGACGCGTAATTGTTCATCAATCCGTTTTCGAAGAGTTAAAAAAACGTTTAATCAGCGCATATAAACAGGTCAAAATTGGAGACCCCCTTGAGGATGACACATTGATGGGCCCACTTATAAATAGAGGGGCAGTTGAAGATTTTTCTAGAGCTATAAATCTAGTTGTCGATAAAGGTGGTAAGGTCCTTTATGGAGGTGCAGTTAACTCGGGTCCAGGAAACTTTGTAACTCCAGCTATAGTTAGCGCTGAAAATAGTTGGGATATTGTTCAGGAGGAAACATTTGCACCGGTTCTTTATCTGATGAAATACAATTCACTAGATGAGGCTATTTCAATGCATAATGATGTACCTCAGGGGTTGTCATCATCCATGTTTACTGCAAATATTAACAACGCTGAAAAATTCCTATCATGCTCTGGTTCAGATTGTGGCATAGCTAATATTAATATTGGTACTTCTGGAGCCGAAATTGGTGGAGCTTTTGGGGGCGAAAAAGAAACAGGCGGTGGCAGAGAGTCTGGTTCTGACAGCTGGAAACAGTACATGAGGAGACAAACAAATACGATAAATTGGAGCAATGAGCTTCCACTAGCACAGGGTATTAAGTTTGACTTAGATAAATAGGTTTTTTAGAAGTGGCAATAAATTTTAGAGATACAAGAACTGCAATTAAAAGGCACATGCTGGCTGATGGCATGTCTCCAATTATAGATCTTGAAAAAAGTCATGGTTCTTGGCTGTTTGATGGAGCAACCGGAAAAGAGTACCTAGACCTGTTTTCAATGTATGCCTCAATGTCTATTGGCTATAATCACCCTTATGTACTTGATAATATCGATAGACTAACCAAGGCCGCAGTTAATAAACCCGCAAACTCGGATATCTATTCTCCAGCGATGGCGGAATTCGTCGATACCATCGGTAGGGTCGCTCAGCCATCATATCTACCATACGCGTTCTTCATTGAGGGCGGTGGTTTAGCAGTTGAAAATGCTTTAAAGGTGGCCTTTGATTGGAAGGCTAAGAAAAACATGCGGGAGGGTAAAAAATCCCCGTCCAATCTTGTAATCCATCTTAAAGACTGTTTTCATGGAAGAACGGGATATACGATGTCATTGACAGATTCTCCTGATCCAAGGAAAGTACAGCATTTTCCTAAATTTGCTTGGCCAAGAGTCATTAATCCATCTATTGAATTTCCAATTAATGAAAAAAGTATTGAAGATTTAGCTCGTCTAGAAGATAAATCTATATCTCAAATTAAGGAGGTATTAATAGAAAATCCTGATGACGTAGCTTGCATGATCTTAGAACCAATTCAAGGCGAGGGAGGAGACAATCATTTTCGATCTGAATATTTTAAAATGGTGAAGGAGCTATCGCTTGAAAATGACTTTCTATTAATTTATGATGAAGTGCAAACGGGAGTTGGAATTACAGGGAAAATGTGGGCGCATCAACACTTTTGTGAAGTTGATTGTAGTCTTAAATGCATATCTCACTGCAAGTCTATGGAACCTGATGTTATAAGTTTTGGGAAAAAGACACAATGCTGCGGGATATTTGCAGGAGATAGAATAAATGAAATTGACAATCATGTTTTTAAAGAATCTAGTAGGATCAATTCAACGTTTGGTGGAAACCTTATTGACATGGTCAGATTCACGATTTATTTGGAATTAATAGAAAAAGAAAATCTTGTGAAAAAAGCTGCAGAAAATGGTGCCTATTTATTATCTAAATTATTAGAGCTGCAAAAAAATAGCCAAGGATTAGTATCTAATTCGAGAGGTAGGGGTTTATTTTGTGCATACGATCTGCCAACACCACGGCATAGAGATCAATTGATCCAAAATATGGAGAAAGAGGGTGCGCTCATCCTTGGATGTGGGCATAGATCCATACGCTTCAGACCACACCTGAATATTTCAAAAGATGAAATTGATATGGCTATTCTAATGATTAAGAATTCTCTAGCTCACCTTTAGTGAAAATTTCACAGACAGGAGTTCTCCATCTTGTATCTACTCCAATTGGAAACATGGAGGATATTACATATAGAGCGGTTGATACTCTTAAAAAGGTATCGCTTGTTGCAGCTGAAGATACAAGGACGTCAAAAAAACTCTTCAAGCACTATATGATCAGTACCAAGCTTATAAGTTTTTACGAACATAATAAATATTCTAGAATTCCAAAATTAATTGGGCACCTAAAGAGGGGAAATGATTTAGCAATTATTTCTGACGCAGGAACTCCTGGTATATCCGATCCAGCCTACAGGATTGTAAGGGAGTCACTAAAAAATGAAATTAGGATAACATCCGTCCCCGGAGCAACTGCGGTAGTTTCTGCTCTTGTATCATCAGGTCTACCAACAGATAGATTTTTATTCGAAGGCTTTCTTCCGCCAAAAAAAGGTCGAAAAAAAAGATTGGAGGGCATAAAAGATCTTGACGCAACCATAGTTTATTACGAATCTCCTCGAAGACTAGCAAGAACTTTAAATGATCTCGAGATAGTTCTTGGCGACCGTCCTGCGGTGGTTGCACGGGAACTAACAAAATTGTATGAAGAATATAGTAGGGGAACTATTTCCGAGCTTCGGAGATATTATGAAAAGAATATCCCTAAAGGCGAAATAGTAATTTTAGTTGGTAAAGGAAACAAAAATGTCTACTTCCAATAAAGGGCTTTTTATATCTTTTGAGGGGATAGACGGCTGTGGAAAAAGTACTCAGGTTAAACTTCTTTTGGATAGGCTGAAAAAAAATTCTATTGTTTTTAAATTTGTTAGAGAGCCTGGTGGTACTAGGATTTCAGAAGACATTCGCAAAACCCTATTAAGCAATAAGAATATGAATATGTCTTCTAGGACTGAGGCTTTATTAATGACAGCTAGTCGTGCACAATTAACAAAAGAAGAAATAATTCCTGCTATGAATGAGGGAAATTGCATAGTTGCAGATAGATTTAAAGACTCTACATTAGCATATCAGGGTGGTGGCAGGAAACTAGATTTAAAGTTCTTAAAAAGATTAAATGATTTTGCAACATATGATATAGATCCAGACTTAACATTTTATATTGATGTTTCCGCAGAGACCGCCTATGAACGATCTTCCCATAATAATTTAGATAGGATTGAGAGTTTTGGCTTAGAATTTCAGAATAGTGTAAGGGAAAAATATCTTCACTTGGCCGAAAAATTTAGAAATAGAATTATTACAATTGATGGTAATCAGAGTATATCAATTATCCATAGTACAATATGGGAAAAGACAATAAATTGTATAAATGAAAAGAACTAGAACTATAATTTTAAGTATTTTATCATTCACAATTATATCATTAGATATTTGTTCAGGTAACTCCTCCAGAGATATTTACAGGCAAGTACGTAAAAATCAATCCCTCATTAATGATGTCTACAGGCAGCTAGTTACAAATTATGTTGATGATATTGACCTAGACGCTTTCACAAAAATAAGCATTAACAATATGCTGAGTGAGCTGGACCCGTATACTACTTATATGGAGAAACAAGAGAAAGATGGAATTGAAATGTTAACTAAAGGTAAATATGGAGGGGTAGGTATTCAGATTGGGATCAGAGAAAAAGAACTCACGGTAATTAGTCCTATTGATAATTCTCCAGCTAAAAAAGCTGGGATTTTGAGCGGTGACAAGATTATAGGAATTGATAGCGTTAAGACCAAAGATTATTCAATTGATGATGCAGCGAAACTAATAAGGGGCAAAAAAGGAACAGAAGTTGTTTTAACGATTAAAAGATATGGTGAACCAGATTTCATTAAATTTGTTTTAGTAAGAGAAAATATTCCTGTAAAAGATATCTCGTACTTTGGAATGTTAAATGAGGGTACGGGCTATATAAGATTGACACGCTTTTCACGTAACTCCGATAAAGAGATGCTAACTGCAATTAACTCTTTACTATCAGATAATATGTCAGGACTCATCTTAGATTTACGCGATAATCCAGGAGGTCTTTTAAATTCCGCAGTAAATATTTTAGATCTGCTTGTAGATAAGGGTGAAATTCTAGTTTGGACTGAAGGAAAAACCTCAAAATCTGCCAAGAAGTATTACAGTCAGAATGACCCCATTGTTCCAGATAATATGAACATCATTGTGTTAGTGAATCAAGGCAGTGCTTCAGCAAGTGAAATTATTTCAGGAACGCTGCAGGATTTGGATCGTGGAGTTGTAATCGGTAGAAAAACATATGGTAAAGGCCTCGTGCAAACCGTGTTTAATTTAGACAGAGATCGAGCCATAAAAATCACAACTGCAAAATATTACATCCCAAGCGGCAGATTAATTCAGAGGCCTGGATATTTACCCAAAGAAATTATTGGAGACAGTACTTACACAGATACTCTTTTTTATACAAAAGGAGGTAGAAGAGTCTCGGGTTCTGGAGGAATAACTCCAGATCATGAAGTAGAATTAGATGAAATAACTCCTTTACTATCCGCAAGCTGGCGCCAGGGATTATTTTTTAATTTTGTGCAAAAAAATAAGTCTGCCTTTATGTCTTTTGAGGATGTAGAGAGGGATACTACATTACTTAATAGGTTTGAGGAATACTTGTATAGCAACGATTTAGATATTTATATGAAAGGGGAGAGCGTATATATGGATCTCAAAGATATGCTATTGGAACTTGATTCGACAAGTATTCAAATCCAGGGCGCATTGGACATAATGGATGATTACTTTGAGCAAATAGCTCTTAATCAATTTGACAAAGAAAGAGAGAGGTTGAATCACTATTTGCTCCTTGAGTTCGCAGATTATTTTGATGGAGAGGAGGGAAGAATAAAACTTGCCTCAAAAAAAGATAAAGACATTTTGAAGGCGCTAGAATTATTGCATGATCCAGTCGTTTATGAGAAAATATTCCTACCTCAATAATCATAAATAGTAGCATAATTACTATTAATTACTGCATTAAATTTATTGTATCCAGGGCGATTAGCTCAGTTGGTTAGAGCGCTACGTTGACATCGTAGAGGTCAGTGGTTCGAATCCGCTATCGCCCACTAGTTGATTATGAAAGAGATTAATATAACATTACCCGATAATTCTGTTAAGAGAGTTCCCACTGGCTCCACCCCGCAAGATGTAGCCAATATCATAGGACACAATCTAGGTAAAGCAGCGGTGATTTCAAAAATTGATGGAATTTTAAAAGATTTAAATCACCCACTAGAAAAAGACTGCAGGCTGGAACTTTTTACCGGTGAATCCTCCATAGGCCACAATACTCTACTTCATTCTACTGCTCATCTAATGGCTCAGGCAGTTAAGTATTTTTACCCCCATACAAAGGTAGCAATAGGGCCAACAATTGATAATGGCTTCTATTATGATTTTGATGTTGATATTCCATTTACTGAAGATGTCTTAACAAAGATAGAACTCAAGATGAAAGAATTGGCAAAAGAGGCCCAAGAAATTGAGCGGAACGAGATAACTGCCAAAGAGGCATTGAAATTATTTGAGAGTTTGAACGAGAGTTATAAAATTGAGATAATTCAGCAGATTAACCCAAAAGACCAAATTTCCACCTATAAACAAACCGATTTTATAGACCTATGTAGGGGGCCGCATGTATCAAATACATCGAAAATCAAATATTTTAAGCTTCTATCTACAGCTGGCGCATATTGGCGAGGTGATGAAAAAAATAAAATGCTACAAAGAATATACGGAACTGCATTTTCTACTAAAAAGGCCCTCAAAAATCACCTTAATCTTTTGGAGGAAGCAAAAAAACGTGATCATAGAAAGCTTGGTAAGGAATTAAAATTGTTTGCATTTGATGATGAAATTGGTCCCGGTCTACCATTATGGTTACCAAATGGTGCGACGATAATAGAAGAAATTGAAACTTTAGCGAAGGAAACTGAGAAAAAGGCTGGGTATGATTTAGTGAGATCTCCACATCTAACAAAATCTATTCTTTATGAAAAATCTGGTCATCTCAATCACTATAAAGACTCCATGTACCCGGCCATGGATATTGATGGTATTGAATATTATGTCAAGCCCATGAATTGTCCGCATCATCATAAAATCTATGCCTCATCACCCAAAAGCTATCGTGATCTTCCATTACGTCTGGCAGAATATGGTACCTGCTATCGCTACGAAAAGTCAGGGCAACTTTTTGGACTAATGAGAGTTAGAAGTCTCCAAATGAACGACGCCCACATTTATTGCACTAAAGATCAATTCAAAGAGGAGTTTTTAAATGTTTGCAGGATGTACCTATATTATTTTGATATCTTTGGTATTGAAAAATATTCAATGCGTTTGAGTTTGCACAGCGAGGACGAGCTGGGTAATAAATATGTAAACGAGCCAGATTTGTGGTTAGAAACTGAAAGGTGGGTGAGAGAGGCTCTAATTGAAGGTAACATTGATTTCGTTGAGGTGCCAGGTGAGGCCGCCTTTTACGGACCAAAAATAGACGTTCAAGTATGGAGTGCCATAGGAAAAGAATTTACCCTAGCGACCAACCAAGTTGACTTTGCTGTTCCGTCAAAATTTGACCTTCAGTATATAGATGAAAATGGGCAGAGCCAAGTACCAATTTGTATTCACAGAGCACCTCTTGGGACACATGAAAGATTCATTGGTTTTTTAATAGAACATTTTGGAGGTAATTTTCCTACCTGGCTGGCTCCAGTTCAAGTGGTAATCCTGCCAGTTTCCGATAAGTATACAGAATATGCAAAAACTGTACTTAAAACCTTAAAAGATGATGGAATTAGAGTTAAATTAAATGATCGCTCAGACAAAATTGGTTCAAAGATAAGGCAGGCCGAACTAGATAAAATTAATTTTATGCTTATTGTTGGCGAGCGTGAAATAAAAAACAGAACAGTTTCTGTCAGAAAAAGATTTGAAGGTGACCACGGAGAAGTGGAGATCGCAAGTTTTACCAAGTCTTTAAAGAAGATAATAAACAATAGGAGTATAACTCATAGGAAAGAAGCAGACGCAACGTCTGAATGACGAAATAACAGCAAAAGAAGTTCGTTTAATATCAGTAGATGGTGAACAGTTAGGTGTTGTCCCCATTGAGGTTGCATTAGAAAAAGCCAGTGAAATTGGACTCGATCTTATAGAGGTTGGTCCGAACTCAAAACCACCAGTTTGCCGCATACTCGATTATGGCAAGCTGAAGTATGAAGAGAAAAAGAAGAAACAGCTTAGCAAGAAAAAACAACATGTTATTAAAGTGAAAGAGATAAGGCTTAGACCTAGAATTGATGAACATGACCTTATGACCAAGCTGAATCAGGGTAAAAAATTTCTCAATGAGGGTGCTAAGTTGAAAGTTACATTAATGTTCAGAGGACGCGAAATGTCAAGAATTGACCTAGGAAAGGTCGTGATGGAAAGAGTCTTAGAGGAATTATCTGAGGTTGCAGAGGTAGAGAAGGATATACCACTAGAGGGTAGAAAAATGTCAATAGTTCTTAATGCTAAATAGGAGTGCTAGATGCCTAAAATGAAAACAAGGAAAGGAGCTGCCAAGCGGTTCAAAGTAACAGGTTCTGGCAGAATAAAACGAAATAAAGCAAACCATAGGCATATGCTTATACGTAGATCGAATAAAGCAAAACGAAAAATGAGACAGTCAGCTCTCGTTGCTAGCGGAGATCGTAAGCTCGTAAGGGCAATGCTAGGTATTTAATTAAATGGAGGCGAAATAAGATGCCAAGAGCAAACAGTTCTGTACCTCGTCATCGTCGGCACAGAAAAATCGTCAAGCAGGCCAAAGGCTACTATGGTGCCAGGAGCCGCACTTTTAAGTCTGCAAAAGATGCAGTAACTAAGGCTGGACTTTACGCCTACAGAGATCGACGACAACGAAAGCGTCAATTTCGTAGGCTTTGGATTACACGTATTAATGCGGCGTGTCGTTTAAACGGCACAACATATTCTGCATTTATTAATGGCCTTAAAATTAATAATATTGATTTAGATCGTAAAGTGCTTGCCGACATGGCCGTTCATGATCCTGAATCATTTACGACCCTGATATTATCGCTTAAAAAGTGATATAATGTCGTTCCGTGAGAAAATCAATTCGGTCAGAACGAGTTTTCTGACCGCGATTGATCCCTTTCCTGAAGACCAGCAATCGATTGACAAGCTTCATACCGAGTTTCTAGGTAGAAATGGTCGGATATCAAACCTTTTTAGCAATCTAAAATCTGTTGATAAGAAAGATTTGCCTAGCTTTGGCAAAGAATTAAACTTACTAAAAAATGAACTGAACTCAATTTTCAGTGATAAAATAAAAGAGCTGAAATCATCCCAAAAGGCTGTAAAGGATGAGGCTGTTGATTTCAGTTTTCCAGGCGATGAAATCCGCATAGGGTCCATTCACATTTTAGAACAGACGCTCAATGAGATTAAAGACATATACATGTCAATCGGATTTCATGTTGCGTATGGGCCGGAGGTTGACGATGATTACCATAATTTTGAGGCTCTTAACATTCCTAAACATCATCCTGCGCGGGATATGCAGGATACATTTTTTATTGACCCCATAACTGTACTTAGAACCCATACATCTAATGTTCAGGTTCATATAATGGAAGAAGAAGAGCCACCGATCAGATATATTGTTCCAGGACGAGTTTATAGGAATGAGGCAATTGGCTATAAAAGCTATTGCTTATTCCATCAGGTTGAGGGCATCTATGTTAATGAGCAAGTTTCTTTTGGTGAGTTAAAAGGATGCCTAGAGTATTTTGTTAATCATATGTTTGGACCAAAGAAAAAAATGAGATTTCGCCCATCCTATTTTCCCTTCACTGAGCCGAGTGCTGAGGTTGATATATGGGATGAAAATAGAGGTGAGTGGATGGAAATTCTTGGTTGTGGAATGGTAAATCCACAAGTTCTGAAGAATGTTGGGTACGATACGAAAAAATATCGAGGATATGCTTTTGGCATGGGCGTTGAGAGAATTGCAATGTTAAAACACGGGATCAACGATATTCGCCATTTTTACAGCGGCGATGTGAGATTTCTAAGTCAATTCTGATGAAAATATCTATCGAATGGCTGAAAGATTTCGTTCAGATCAAGGAATCTCTAGATGATTTGGTAAATTTATTGACTGATCTAGGTTTAGAGGCTGAAGCCTCCCCAATACCACAGGAGTTGCCTGGTGTTGTTATAGGGAGAGTAGAGAGCGTGAGCAAGCATTCAAATGCAGACAAGCTTAGTGTCTGCATGGTCAATGATGGTAGGGATAAGCATCAGATTGTTTGTGGAGCTCCAAATGTAGAAGAGGGTCAGGTAATTGCCTTGGCGACTGTTGGCTCCGTCCTGCCCCATAATTTTAAAATAAAAAAGGCAACAATTAGGGGCGTTGAATCATCAGGTATGATATGCTCAGAACGAGAACTTCAAATTTCTGACGAGCACGAGGGTATAATGATTTTGCCAGAAAACCTAAATCTTGGGGATAACTTTATAAAAGCCTATGGATCAAAACTTCATTCAATCATTCTGGATATAACACCAAACAGACCAGATGCTTTTTCGCATATTGGAGTAGCGCGGGATATAGCATGCAAAACAAAGCGCAAGCTTAATTCAGTAAAGGTAAATAAATCCCATTTAAAAACAAACTTTGATATGAAAATCACCTCAGAAAATGAGAAGGATTGCCCAAGATATGTTGTAGGAAAAATAGTGGATGTAAAGGTAGGGAGGAGTCCTGACTGGCTAGTAGATAGATTGAAAGCATCTGGTCAGCGAAGCATCAATAATATTGTTGACATTTCAAATTTTGTGTTAATGGAACTTGGTCACCCAACCCATATATTTGATTACGATAAGATTAAGGGCCATTCGATAGTCGTACGTAGAGCAAAAGATGGCGAGTGCCTAGTGACACTTGACGGAGTTGAACGTAAGTTTGATAAGGATAATTTATTAATCACTGACGGTGAGGAGCCAATTGCGCTAGCTGGAATAATGGGTGGCAATAATTCAGCTGTTACAGTTGACACAAAAACGCTATTAATTGAGAGTGCATATTTTGACCCAGTAACGTTGAGAAAAAGTGCTAAAAAATTATCAATGTCTACTGATGCATCTAAACGCTACGAAAGGGGAGCTGATCCTAATAATTGTGATACAGCTTTCTGGCGAGTAGTCAATCTTATTGAAAATATTACAGGTGGTAAACTTGATGCAAATCCTATTGACTACTATCCCGCCAAAATCAACAGTGGGAAGGTAGAATTGCGTAAGTCTGAGCTAGATTTGATTTTAGGGATATCAATAGATAAAAAAGAAGTTGAGTCTATTTTTAAAGGTCTAGAGATAGAATGCAATTATGCAAACGATAGATGGACCTGCATTGTACCAACTTTCAGACCTGATATCGAACATGAGATTGACCTTATCGAAGAAATTGCTCGTATTTATGGATATCAAAATATTCCCTCAGATACAAAAATTTACGGATCTTTTAGGTACGAGAACCCAGATCCTGAGGCTGTTCATGAGCCGATCCGCGAGACTCTTGTTTCATGTGGGTTCAATCATATCTATGCCAATTCACTTCAAAGTGAAAAAGAAGCAAAATTGTCAGGGAAGATTACAGTCTCTATGATAAACCCATTAAACATTGAGATGGGGTCGTTACGAACCTCGTTAATTCCTGGAATTCTTAAGGCAGCAGACTACAACTATAAGCGAGGTTCAAAGGATATTCGTTTATTTGAACTAGGCAACGTTCACTCTAGAGACGATGGCAGTTCTAAAATTGCTGAAGAAAAATTTTTAACTGGTTTAATCATGGGGAGTAAGACTAACAATCCTATATATGATAACGGCAGAAAGGAAGATATATTTACTTTAAAGGGGTACCTAGCCACACTTTTCGAGAGGAAACTGGGAATGAAATTTGAACTGAAAAAAGGAGATTTTCCTGGGTTTGATCTCTCTAGAAATATTTATCTTAACGGTCGAAAGTCTGGAGCATTAGGGAGGTTCTCACCAATTTATATGTCTATGATAGATATTCAATTGAAGGAGGTTTTTG
>CAJWHU010000018.1 GCA_913041325.1 uncultured Fidelibacterota bacterium
GAGAACCCAAAAGAGAACCCAAAAGAGAACCCAAAAGAGAACCCAAAAGAGAACCCAAAAGAGAACCTGATTTAAATATTGAAGAAGATAACAATTTTCATGATGTGGTGGTTCTCCGGTCGCTTGCCTGTAAAAAAGTGAAAAACAATCAGCCTCTATACCCTGGAAGAAGATTTCCCACGGATATTGGCAGAGTTTTCTGTCACTCGTTACTGGATAACAATACCGGGAAATATAATGACATTTACCACATTTGGTACATGAATGGAAACTTAAAATCTAAAGTCAGAATTAGAATAAGAGATGGCAAAGAGATACCAGCCGTATCTCATAGGGAAGTGAAAAGTAGTGATAAAGGAACATGGAAAATCGAGATTACTGATAGCGATAAAAAGATTTTAGATACTGTCATTTTTGAAGTAGTTTAGGCTATAAAACATCATGACACCTAGACTAAGAATCCTATCTATAGGCCTAGCCCTATCACTTGCATATGCTATCTATGACTATGTGGATAGAAACAACACTAAGAAGACTGTTGTTACGAAATCAAAAAAATCAAAAAAACGTGCCCGTACTGCAGGTGTCAGCGCAACTAGAGCGGAAAATCTTAAAAAACGATTTGAAAAGAAAATAGCGAAATTAGGCGGTGCTGTTCCCTCAAAAAGTAGTTTTAAACCGAACACTGATTTTCTCCCAATATCCAGTGAAATCTCAGAGTTAGAGGGTTGGGCAAGAAACCCTTTTGTTGAAGTTTATGAACCAAAATCAGCTAATGAAAAATCAACTATTGCCAAAGATGTTGAGATGGACGAACAAGCAGGACTTCTTACTCTTGATGGGCTGGTGATTGAGACTGCTGTTCTTATGGGTGAAAAAGCATTTGTTACAATAAACGGCCAAACCTTTACGGTTGGCGACCAGATTAATAATGCACTTATAGAAAAAATTGAAAATGAACAAATAACTTTTAAAGTTGGTAAAACAAGGATAATAAAAGATGTTGGCACATAGGCAAATCTGTATCATCCTCTTATTTTCATTTGTGCTAACCCAACAGTATTCAAATATTTCTCTCCTTGACAAAGATGGTGAAAAATACGACCTGAGTCAGAAAATGTCGATAAACATGAAAGACTCAGATATAAAAAATGTTTTAATGCTTATAGGGGAATTAACAGGATTAAATATAGTAGTCAGCCCAGCAGTAAAAGATACTATAACAGCAAACCTAGAAAATGTGTCTGTGAAAGCCGCGCTCGATGTAATACTTAAACCAAATGGATATAGCTATTTCACTCAAGAGAACATCATCATCGTCAAAGGATCTGATACCGACATCGTTAGAGAACTTGAAACAATAGTGCTCAAACTTAAATACATTAAGTCGGATGATCTATCGGGTCCACTTAATGCTGTTTTATCTGATCAAGGAAAGGTTCAATCGTTTACTCCAATCGTCACATCCTCTAGTGCCGGTGGTGTTTCAAATGTTGTTATTATTTCGGATGTTCAGGAGAATATACCCAATATATTAAGAATGGTTGAAGAGCTAGATAAGCCAATTCCAAACATAAATATTGCCGTGCGGTTCATTGAATCAGGTGTTGATTCTGCCAAAGGTACAGGAATTGACTGGTCAGCAAACACACCAATTTTTCTTGGCGGTGTGGAAGACACTACTGGTTCTTTAATGCCATTTAAACTGAACAATATGACAATAGCTACCTTAAATCCATTCCAGTTTGGGCAGGCATGGAAACTAATGCAAGCAAGAGGTGAATCAAAAATATTAGCCAGTCCTCAACTAACAACACTCGATAATCACTCCGCTGAAACACAGATTACTACAACTATTTACATCGAAGGTAGTGTTAGCAACATGGGCAGAAACCTCGCTACATCAAACTCGTCGAGAACTAATACAAATGCTAATGTAAGTGGCTATTCTAATATTAGTGCTGGAAGTGTTCGACAGATTACCGAGAAAGATGTTGGTATAGATCTGCAGGTTACACCAAGAATTAATGATGAAAATAGAATCACCTTGCTTGTCAATGCGTCGGTAGAGGCGCTTCTATCTGCCGCTGAGGTATTAACAGACAAACCAAGATCTACAAAGCGGACAGTGCGTACCCAGGTTACGGTTAACGCTGGAGATACAGTAATCATTGGAGGCTTGATTGCAGAAAACGCTATTGAAAATAGAAAATTTGTTCCCGTTCTTGCAGACTTACCTTGGATTGGAAAGATGTTTCAGTCTAAATCAATCGATAAAGAACAGAGAGAGCTTTTGATTTTTATCACACCCAACGTAGTAGGATAAACATATTATGAATAAGAATCTTCCTTATATTGCTATTTCATTTGGTATTGCTGCTACAACATGTCTTCTCTCGTTTCTTGATATGTATGATGGATTGGAACATAACTTATTGGACATGCGGTTTAAAAATCGTGGGCTTATACAAACAAGAGATGATATCGCCACAGCCGATATTGATGTTAGGGCTTTACAAACTGAAGGCAAATGGGACCCTTGGAGTAGGGAAAAACATATCCCATTAGTTAACCTGTCCGCGGAGCATGGGTTAGATGCATTTATCTTTGATGTCTATTTTATTGAAGACAGCGAAAGAAAGCTCGAATATAAAGTTTTGAATAATATAGCAGATTCTACTTTGTCAATGGAAAAAGTGAAGGAACTTTTCCCAGATCCTGATAATGACCTTGCAGCCGCCTCTCAGAGAGCTGGAAATATAATTTTTGCACAGAGCTTTAAACCTCAACCTAAGAAAAAAGAGTCTGTAAAAAAGCGAACTGAAGTTATGGAGAGGCGATTAAAACTTCTTGAAGAAAAGAATTTATTTAGAAAGGTTGACCGAGAAAAATATTCAATGCTCTTTGATTTTTATGATATTGAAACTGTGGTTGATACTCTTATTAAAAACTCTGCTGGAGTATACTTTTTTCAATCAGATCCAGATCCTGATGGTCTCCAGAGAAAGTATCCTCTAGTTGGAATGTATGAGGATAAATTATTCCCATCAGCGTCTCTTGCAATAGCGCTCAGGCATTATGGTGTTCCCTTCCAGGATGTTAAGATTGTACCGGGGAAGCATATTAGTTTTGATCTGCCAAAGCCTGATGAACATGGTCGCAAATCTATATCCATACCGATAAACCTTAAGGGGCAAATGCAAGTTAATTGGGCAGGAAACTGGCAGGATAAAGACACTGGTGAGTTTGACCTCATTCACTATCCTTACAACGTGCTAAAAGAATTTCAGGAGAGCGAATACTCCAACTATATCTTAGCAGAACTGAAAAAACTTGTAAATCTTTCTTTTGATGGCAATGTTAAGGCAGCTTATAAACCCGCCTTAGGCTATATTGACGCACCGAAAAATGACATCAAAAACGCTGTCAGACAGGTTATGATGATGGGTGCCACTGAAAAATGGATATTGGATAATCCAAATGGCACAGCTCAAGAATTCAAAAAACTGCCACCACATATATTTAATGAAATAAAAAATAATAACACAATTGCAGCGGCTTTTTTGGATTCCAGCCGATCCCAAGCTCCAACGCTTGATGAATTAATAGTAAAAGGAAAATTAATTTATGACTTCGGGTTGGAGAATTATCAATTTAGTTCATTCAAGCAACATATGCTCGATATAAAATCCGCATTGAAAAATGGTGATGATACAACCTCAAAAAGGCTCAATAAAATTCAAGGTAGTGCTCGGATAGTAGAAAGAAATTTTCAAATTATATCAAACTTATATAAAAACGATTTAATTAATGAGCAGCGTCCGCTTACTTTTTATCCAAACTCTAAGAAACAAAGATTGTTTATCGGTAGTGAAGAAAAAAACACAGTCCATAATATCGTACCGTTTGAGTTTGTTGGGAAAAAGCTCTACTACGGGCTAACAGCTACCGGTACATCAGACTTAAATCCTATGCCATTTGATCCTAGATATCCAATGGTGGGTCTGCATGCCAATGCGCTTAACACGATCCTGGACAATAAAATCATTCATGAAGTACCTAAAGCACAAATAGCGTTTATAATTTTAGTAATTGGAGTGATTCTATCTTTTGGGATTCCAGCACTGAGCGCAGCAATGGGTGGTTTAGCCACTGGGGTAATTGTTGGGGGCTATACATGGATATCTTTTTGGCTTTTTTCAAATTATCATATTTGGCTCGATATGGTTGGCCCTCTATCTACACTAGCCGTTGGATATTTAGGTATAACTGTCTATAATTATATTCAAGAAGAAAAAAATAAGAACTTCCTAAAAGAATCTTTTGGGACGTATGTTTCCCCAGAATTAATCGATCAAATGTATGAGAGCGGAGAAGAGCCCTCCTTGGGTGGAGAAGAGGGGTATCACACAGCTTTTTTTACAGACATACAGAGTTTTTCTGCATTTTCAGAGAAACTTACGGCAAGCGAACTCGTCGCTCTTTTAAATCAATACCTAACTGATATGACAGATGTATTGCTCGAAAATAACGGCACACTAGATAAATATATTGGCGATGCTATTGTTGCGTTTTATGGAGCGCCTATTGAAGTTGACGACCATGAATTATGGGCATGCAGGACTGCGATAGAGATGCAGGAAAAACTTGCAATTCTTCGTAAAGGCTGGAGGGCTGAGGGAGATAGATGGCCAGATATTGTTCATAATATGCAGAATCGAATCGGAATTAGCTCCGGTCAAATGGTAACAGGAAATATGGGCTCAGAAGCTCGTATGAATTATACAATGATGGGAGATAATGTAAATACAGCAGCGCGCTTGGAGTCCTCCGCAAAACAATACGGAGTCTATATTCAAATAGCTGATAGTACATACCAACCTGTAAAAGATAGGGTGGTTGTTCGTGATCTCGATAATGTCAGAGTTTTGGGAAAAAATGAACCGGTCAAGGTTTGGGAATTAATTTCTGAAAAAGGTAAAGAGCCTGAATCCTACAAGAAAATACTACCAGCATATCATGAAGCACTTGATCTGTATAAAAATCAAGAATGGTCAAAGGCGATTGAAGCTTTTAAAGCATCAGACGCGCTGGAAGAAATGTTCGGAGGAAGGAAAACTAATCCTAGCCGTATCTACATACCAAGATGTCAACACTATCTTGACAATCCTCCAGGAGATGAGTGGGATGGTGTTTGGACACTAACCAGTAAATAAAATTAGCACTCATTATGAAGAACCATAAAAATATCATTCATGGTCTCATAACGTGTTTTTCACTATCCATCGGCATTGCACAAGATCCTTTTATTTTTGATTCGACATTATCGAACATACTTCCCCAATCAATATCAAATTCCATTGAGGTAGCAGATGTAGACAACGATGGTACCAATGACATCATATTCTCAGGATATGACTCAACAAGATTCGGTGTTTTTCTCGATGTTATTAAAACAAGCAGTACTGGATCACTGCAACAAGGATTTTCAACAAACTTTGTTACATATTCTGATACAATTGCCGAATACCTTGGAGGTATTGGAAATATAAAGCTTGCTGATGTTAACCTTGATGGATCTATCGACATCTACCTGAATGGATCAGTTATGTCAAAGCTGATGCTTAACTCATCCAGCGGGAATTTTAGCCAGTCTAACTGGCTGCAGAATATGTTTGTTACCTACAGCAACGGTGATTGGGGTGATGTAAATATGGATGGTAAACCTGATTTGTTTTTGATGGGCGTAAATGAGTTTACAGACCAAATACTTAATGAATTATTTATTAATACTGGTAGCTATTTGGCCAAAGACCCCACAACAATATTCCCATCTTTATTTGGGGGAAGTAGTGCGTGGGGAGACTATGACAATGATGGAGACCCAGATTTAATTATTGGTGGTCGTACCGCGAACAAGAATTCTTCTGTAACAAGGCTCTATAAAAATGAACCCGTAGGTCGCTTGACTGAGGTGACAACAGCAGATGCCATAAATGGATTAAAGGCAGGGGCATATCATTTTTCAGACCTGGATTCAGATGGAGACCTGGATCTCATCATGTCTGGCTGGAATAAAATTGAAAATCGACTTGTGACCTATATTCTAGAAAACGAGCCCTTAGGCACATACAGTTTAGCAACCAACCAAATCGATTTTGCTGTAGCCTATGGTACAATAGATGCTATTGATTTCAACCTTGATGGATTACAGGACTTAGTTATAGCAGGTGCCAACTCTGTTACGCTATATGCTGGAAAGGTGCATTCTTTGTTGGGAAAGGTCTACATTAATAATGGAGATGGTACCTTTGAACCGATCAAGCAAATAGACGGTGCGCGGGTAGCTAAATTTGCTGATATCAATAATGATGGTATCCCTGATTTAGTTGCGAGCGGTACAACGGATATTGGTAACGCAGACAGTACATTTTCAAAAGTTTACGTAAATAACATCAACAGTGACAGCCAACCACCTCAAGCTCCAAATGCGCTCACAGCTTTTGCGGTTAGTACGAGAGCAATATTTTCTTGGGGTTCCGGATCTGATGATGTAGATGATCCTGAAACTTTATCATATAACATAAGGATTGGAACAAGCCCAGGCGGTAATCAACTTTTATCTTCATCCATTCCCTACAATTCATCTAACATCGGAAAAAGACTTATTAGAGAGTTTAACGATATACCTCACGGTACATACTATTGGGCCGTGCAAGCGGTTGATGGCTCTGGCAATACATCAGAATGGTCACAAGAAGATACATTATTCATAGCCCGTCTAGTTGCCTCAACGCAATCATTACCTGGAGTATATTATTCCTCGGCCGGCTGGGCAGATTACAGTGAGGATGGTATTCCAGACCTTGCACTAACTGGTATCACTTTTTCTGGAGCAAGTATTACAACCCTATTTGAGAATTCTGGTGGATTGCTTTCTCAAGACCTTACACAAAACATCGATGCCGTATTTGGTGGCCACCTATCATGGGTTGATTATACTAATGACGGGCATTTGGACCTAACAATGAACGGTTTCAAAATTTTGAATTTTGGCGGTGTTTTCTCAACAAGTTTTTATAAGTGGGAAGACGGATACTATGTTCCAGATCTCGCATCCGAAATTCACACAGATGAAAACTACGATGGGATAGGCGATTACTGGGTTAATGGAGGAGTAAATGGGCACCACTGGGGTGATTATGATAATGACGGTGACCTTGATTATGTTCAAGGAGGGTTTGACAATTATTATGCCCGGCATCTAGATATTTTTTATAATGATAATGGTGTCATGAGGCTTGATACTAATCAAACTAACCTTGTTCCAATAAACCCTGCAATTGTGCACTGGGTTGATCTCAATAGAGATGGTAGACTAGATCTTGTAACAATTGGTGCTGACGAAACAGAAGCTGTCCGCATGAGAGTGTACCTGAACAATGCTAGTAATATCCTTATCCCCTCTATTACATGGGAGTCTGAAACATTTGGAGTTACGGCTGGTGCTATAGCGTTTGGTGACTATAATAGTGATGGTTATGATGACTTCGCACTAACTGGATTAAACAGTAATAACGAGTTGATAACATATATCGTCACCAACGCGATTAACACTTTTATAGCAGCTCATATCCTGCCTGGTGTCTATTATGGTAAACCAGCTTGGGGAGATTATGATGCAGATGGAGATCTTGACCTGTTGGTTACTGGACATTCAAGCACAGAAGGTGATTTAGGATCTGTTCCGGTCACAAGAATATACTATCAGGATGAGAATGGATTTACTCTTGACCCAACGCTATCTATTGACAGCGTTGGGATTAGTTTCGCTCAGTGGGGAGACTATGATTCAGATGGAGATCTTGACCTGTTTCTTTCAGGCTTCAAAGCAAATCAGGATGTAGTAGCCCAAGTATATGACAATCTTGAGAGTCTAGAGAACCCAAATAAAATACCTAATGCTCCCTACCTCTTGGATGATTCCAGCATAAGTAATGACAACGTTACTTTAAAATGGAGCGCTCCTGTAGATCCGAGTAATACATCAGGAGGATCAACCAGTGAGCTAGGTCTTCGTTACCAAATACAGGTTGGATCAGATGAGCAATACAATGAGCATGCAGTCAGCACAGGGCACTACGGTATTAATGAAATTGGGTTGATTTCTCCTACTTTGAACGGGCCTCAAAAGAGTTTAAAAAATCTCAGTGAGGGAAACTACAGCTGGCGAGTGCGGGCGGTAGATCAAGGCTACGCCACCTCAAATTGGTCAAACTGGGAATATTTTTATATAGATGTCACAGCCCCAACAGTCGATACTATCCGAGCTAATTATGTATCAAACAATCAAATAATTCTAATAGTAAAATTTAAAGAAGATTTTTATCTTGATTTGAACAAAGAGCCTACTGTCCTTGTTACTCATCCCCACCATCAGGATTTAGGTCTAAGCGGTGCAGAGGACGATTCCCTAGCCGTTGAAAAACAAAGTTTTAATGGCAATGAGTGGACCGGAGTATTAATCCTTCCTGAAGATTATAATGGTAAAGCTATTCAGATTCATGTCTCTGGCGCCCAGGATGATAGGCAAAATGTGATGCATCCAGCTTCAATTTTCAAAACTCCGGAGAGTATAATATCACAATTTGGTGGAACAGCGATTAGTGAAAATGGAATAGTTAGCATCCTGCTACCACAGAATGCGGTGAAAGGGGATATATCCATTTCAATAAAAGGTCAAAATGTCTCACGTGATTCAAGTTCATACATATATGAGGTTAATAGGGGTATAACCTACTTAATCTCTGACCTTTATGACATCAAGCCAATGGAACAAAAACTCGATAAGCCAGGGATATTAAGAATTGGATTTCCTGATAGTACATGTTTAATAACCAGCTCCCTCAATCAATATTTTGATATTGATTGCAAAAGCGCATCAGATTGTGCCGACCTTAATGGTGAATGGTTGGCGTTGCCAGATTCTACTTTAGCTCCATTCATAGGGAAGGTTGATACATCCATTGTCGGATTATTACCTGTTTTAAAACTTGGTGGTTCACAACTAAAAATAAACAACGATCCATATATGCAAGTCCAGATTGATAGTTTTGGTACATACGGAGTATTTGTCACAATGGATACCACTCTTCTTTTGGACTCAATGGATGTTGAATCCATTGCCTGTCAGCCTCGAATTTTTTCTCCAGGTGGCTCAGGATCCGTTTTCGAGTTTACTGAAACAAACATTCTATATTCCATCAATAAATCAGAAGATGTTACGGCCAGAATCTTCAATTTATCCGGCCGTTTGAAACGTACAATTAAACCAAAGTACGCTACTCAAGCAGGGCAACAGATTATAAACTGGGATGGTAAAGATACAAACGGCAACATAGTACCAAGCGGTCTGTATATAGTTACGCTTGAAAAAGAAAACGTGATACTGAGAACTACAGTTGGCGTCCTGAATCGATGAAAAAATTTTTACAAATATTAATTCTGTTCGAAATATTATTAAGCCAAAACGATCAACTATTTGTTGGCACAAGGCCTCTCGGTATGGGAGGTGCTTTTGTAGCTGTTGCTGACGATGCAAATACAATCACGTGGAACCCGGCTGGTTTGCCCGGACTAAGAAGGACAGAGATCACAAGCACATATGCTAATCTATATAATTTGGGAATAACGCAGTCATATTTAGGTTTCGTGAGACCATTTTCAGACCGTATTGCTCTTGGATTTGACTGGTCTAGCGTTGGATATGACGACAACGAACTCGCGTACTCAGAAAATAAATTAAATTTTGCAGTGGGAGTGCAACCTCATAAGCTGTTTTCATTTGGCTTCACCCTAAAATACCTAATGCGGGACATGTTACTAGACGAGGCCTCCTATGGTAAGGGCTCAGGTGTTGGGGTTGATGCAGCATTCTTAATCCAACCGCTTAAAAATCTGAAAGTAGGAATAGGTATTTACGACTTCGGGGGTAGTTCAATAGCATACAAAGATAAAACTACTGAATCTATACTTGGTCAGGCCTTCAAACTGGGAATTAGCTATATGCCAATCAATGGCTTAACAATTGCTGGTGATGTAGGAGATAGAATTCACTTTGGAGCTGAATACGTGGTCGCAAGCAGAGTCAGTTTTCGTGCGGGTTTGCAACAAGATATTACTGGAGATGAAAAATTATTTGTTCCCTCTGCAGGGCTATCAATTAAGTTTAAAACAATAGTGATGGAATATGGCTACGAGAGTGTCCCATTCTTAGAACCTACCCATCGCTTTACCTTGGCACTACAACTTAGCCCTGCAGTAGTCAGTATCACTAAAACTACGGTTGCACATAATCCAATTTTTCGCTCTCTACATCGATATTACGAATCAGAACCTTTCGTAAAAGTTGGCTTAAAAAATATTTCTGATGAAGACCTGCCAGTTAACGTATCACTCTTTGTACCAACCATGATGGACAATCCTCACTCTGAGACAGTTACTTTGCCACCAAAATCAGAAGAAGAGTATGATATTGGAGTATCATTCAGCAGTGATGTACTAACTTCTAAAAAAGCAACTTTTGATAATCTAGTGCAACCAGAAGTAAAGGTGTCCTACAAACAAGGTGGTGAAGAGAAGCTAGCCCAGAAAAAAATGGAATCTTCTTACGTGCTCGGAAAAGGTAAGCTCACCTGGAGCAATCCTGATATGATTGCATGCTACGTTACTCCTGCAGACGCTGTTGTAGATAAATTTTCCAGAAACTTTATCCAGTACTACACGCCTGTTTTAAATGAATATTTTGGAAGAAGTAATTTAGGTCGAGCAATAATTCTTTATGACGCACTAGGTACGCATGGGCTGGTCTACAATATTGACCTGGAGACTCCATTTCTTGACATAGCTGATGATAAATCCGCATTTGACACTGTTAAATACCCCGGTGATATGTTGAGAGATAAGATCGGAGACTGCGATGATTTGACTGCTCTTTTCGGCTCTCTGTTGGCTAATCTAGGTATTGAAAGCATGTTCCTCGATGTGTTTAAGCCAGGGGCAGGTCATATTTTTCTTATGTTTGATAGTGGCATAAAACCAGACGACGTATCCAAGTATTTTCTAGATGAAAATGAAGTTGTCGTATTAAATGATAAAGTATGGATACCGGTTGAAGCGACGTTGGTTGGTAAACCGTTTTTTTCAGCTTGGAAACAGGGATCTCTGAAGTACAACGAAATGAAAGCAGAAAATTACGTCAATGCAATCTCTGTAAAAGAAGCCTCTGCTAAATATCTCGCAGGCTCCCACATTACCCCAGATATGCCAATGCCCACAATTGATGGAATAAATGATCTTTTAAAAGAAGATATAAAACAGTATGGAATGTGGCTTGAACAAATTGTATATAACTCTGTAGGCAGTAAACTAATCGCGGCAGAGGATTACTATGACGCTGGAGTAAAGTATATGGAATTTAAACGGTTTAAAGAGGCGGTAGAAATGCTTGAAACCGCGATTAACATGAAACCTGTCTTCCCTGATGCAATCAATACTCTTGGTGTCTGTTACACAAAATTGGAGGATTATCCCAAGGCTATCGAATTTTATGAGGAAGCTTTACAACAAGCAGGGGAACATGCTGGATATATGCTAAATATTGCAATAACACAATTCATGCTTGGCAACAAAGGCCTTGCAAAACAAAAATATGATGAGGTCGTAATGATCGATCCGATGTTTGAAGGAAAATTGGATAAAGTATTTGGTGCGGCAAAGGCAAGTATCGCTGGTCCGGTCGATGGACCAACTTTGAAAATTTCGGAAGACCTTGAGGCAGAGCTGGCTGAGGGATCTACAAAAGGCCTTGTCGAAATAAAAGATGCTCCAAAGAACATTGAGCCTGAGGATATTAAGAAAGTAGATTTTAGAAAACAAAGAGCACGAAGCGATAACACTGTGGGCGTGACATTTGCTAGGCTGGGAAATTATTCAATGGCTATCGACTATTTTAAAAAGGCGATAAGGAATGATCAAGATGAAATGGACTATAAAGTAAATCTTGCTGTCGCTTTATACAGAATGTATAAGTATGATGAGGCATTGTCCTACTATGAAGATGTAAAAAAAGCAAAGCCTGAGTTGGTGACTCAACTAGATTTTATTGAGAGTATGGGCGAAAATACACCAAAATTTGATAAATTCGATTAAAGTTTCGTATATTAACCCAATCATGTTAAAGAGATTATATATTACATCTGTATTTATGTCCTGCGCATTGTTTTCACAAGATGACGATCTTGATTTAGATGCAATGTGGGATAACACAGTCTGGAATGATATTGAAAATGTGGCCGATGCGGGTTATGAAGTGGAAAAAGTAACTGCTGTAGCTGGAGTTCGAGGCGCAGAAGCTGAGGACGAAGCATTGTACCATCTCTATTATAGACAATCAATGAAAGGTCCAAGTAAAGTGGAGCTTAATAAGGCCTTAGGCAAATTGCTCAACACTTTAACTGCGCTCAAAAAGAAAAACGCTAGTCATGAAAAAATTCCAGAGGTAACACACTACGTAATTCAAATATATAGAAAGTTAGAAAATGGAGCAAAAGCAAAGGACTATGAAAAAGAGTTACTAACAATCGCGCCGGATTCCAAGTGGGCAAAATATTATAAATAAGAAATCATTTGAAAAATAAAAAAGCCCCTTACTCAGGGGCTTTTTTATTTTATTTATAAACTTTTTTATTTCCCTCTGGGTCAACCAGAATCCATCCTCCACCAGGTACTTCGTTTCTAACAATACCCTCTCCTCTTAGTGAACCATCAGGAAACCAAAATTTTGCTTTACCTCTAGGAATGCCATTGACGTAGTTTAATCGCATTTCTTTTCTACCATTTTCATACCACTGAACCCATGGCCCATTTTCCTTACCATTGCTATATTTTATTTTAAGTGATTTTTTTCCATTTGGATGCCACTCTCTATACCAGCCATCAGGTTCGCCGTTTATAAACTTTGCTTTTAAAGCCTTTTTCCCATTTTCGAACCACTCTGTATATTTCCCATGTTCTTTGCCATCAATATAAAAACCCATTATAGACTTTCCACCGTTCTCATACCATTCTTTATACTCATCTATATATCTATCTTCATCAAAAGTGGCTATTAACTCTCGATGCCTGTACGCCCCATCATCGTACCATTGTTCAAATTTTCCGTGTTTTCTTCCTTCCTTAAAGTGACCAATCATAATGGGCTGACCAATGAGATTTAGCGTCTGCCATAAACCGTGCCTTATTCCGTCTTTGAACTCACCAGCAACAAGACCTATGTCTAATTTCTTTATAACAGGTCCAGTGTATGGAACATTATCGAGGTAATACACTCCAGCTAGTGAATCAAGATAACCCCATTCTACAGCTCTAGTGCTATCATCCTGTGCAACCAGAACAGATGTAAATATAAAAATATTTAATAATTTTTTAGTAAGGCTCAACATTTAACGTATTGCTCATTTACAGCGCGTAATTAACCTCAAAGTTAAATAAAATAGGTAAGTTTACTAAAAGTAAAAAAAAGAGATTGTAATAAATAGGGTATTTGCAAGTAAATCCTTTACTTCAGATAATTGATTGTAAAACTATATAACCCAAACTTTGCCATCTGTCCTGATGATTACCGTAATATTATTCCACTCTAGAGATGCTTGCCAACCTGAAGTATTTAAAGTGATTTTTGGTGGCCATGGGACACCCTCTGATGGTTTTTCCAAAAGATTTAGCTCTTTTATTGAGGCGGTATATCTCTCTTTCCTGTGATAATAATTTCTTTGTCGGTAGTATACCTTCCTGAGTGCCCATTTTACTTTATCAATACCTTTATCAATAAATTCAATTTTATTACCCCCTATTTCCTCGTTGGTAAATTGCACTAAGCCCCACAAATCAGGCATGTGCATATAAACTAAACCATGTGGTGACCACACCCAATTAAATTCAGGAGTTTTTGTTTTTATATACTTATTATTTATTATATCAATATCCCACTGAACTCGAGCAAAGTTAACCTTCCAATGCTCTCCCTCAACGGGTAATAAATTGGGCGTATAATCTTGAATTGCCTCCCATGGGATGGCAATTTCCACGCTCCATTCATTATCACGATCTGCGGCATTATTTATTGTACCATCAATACTAACTTTGGTTATTAATCCAGAGATATCCCAAGAATCAATTGCAACATTTTTTTTGTCATGATAGGGGGCAAGAAGTAACAAATCCCACTCTGTTGCAAATGCATTAACCTCCAGTTCCATGTAATTATGCGTGTCTCCATCAGGATCCAAAAAAATCTCAAAATTATTATTTTTGAATATGACGGTATCTCTCATTTTAAGGGTAGCCCAGATATGTGGGTCTTCTAATTTGGCTGCAAAATAAAAATACCTCTCATCCCACAGCATCTTTACTTTAGTATCATAAAAAGGTTTTGGTTTTAGACGGCCCTCAATGTCAACAAATGACTCTGTCCAATCTGTTAAGAGCCAAGAAGGGTCATCCAATTTACCATCCATTACAATTGGCGATAATGTTCTATAACAAACATAAGATTTTGGAGCGTATTCAATCTTGGGTTCTGGAAAGCTTTTACCTCGAAATCCTTGACTTAAAACATTCGAAGAAAATACCATAAGTATGATTTTTATAACTAATGGCATAATATTCTACCCAGCGTAATTTTTTTACCTAAATTGATTTTCATGTAAAAAAATAATTAAAAGTAACAAATTAATAAGGTCTTCCTTAGATCACATTTAATTTAGCCAAACATAAAAACTAATCTTTAGAAAAAGTAGTTTCCAAAAAAACACCAATAGTTTATTTCACAAGTTGGTATGTGGTAATTTCAATTCATCTAATGACTGTACTAAAGCATTATCTTAATCTAAAGAATATTTATTTTATTACTTTTTCGGCATATCTATTTTTTGGAATAAATACAGCCATCCCCCACCTCGGTGGTCACGGGCTTTATCTTCCTTTTAATACAGTTGGTTGGATTTTTATATCTTTTGTTATGGGCCTTGCCTCTTACCAAATAGGGAAAAATAGTAAAATAATAATAAGTAAGATAATGGTTTACAGTGTTGTTGGAATTGTGTTCATGGTAATACCAATATTTTATGATAATAGCGAATACTCTCATCTTGCATCAATGAGATTATATGGTTTATTGTTAGGTTTTGTTCTATTTGTTGCCTTCCACCAGTTTGATTTTGATAAAGTTGATAAGACTAAAAGTCTCTACATAGTATTATTGGCTGCTTCCATACAACTTGTAATACAAACTGTTAGCAAGCTTTACCCCGAAGATGAATTTTTTGTTGCACTATCAAACTTTAATGCCATGGCCCAGAGTAACATTTATGCGACTTTTCTTTGCACAAGTGTGCTAATCAGTTTTTATTTAATACTTACAGATAAAGACCTGTCTAAATCTCTACTGAAAAAGACTCTGGCCTATTCAATGCCATTGCTTTCTACCATCCAACTAATTCAGCTCCAATCGAGGACAGGTTACCTCTCCCTTTTTTTGGGGACGAGTTTCATTCTTGTTGTTTGGGGTTTCAAAAAAAATAAACCCTACTACCTTTGGATTATTGCATTATTTATGGGCTTGTTTGCCGGATTGGTTTTGGATCGAAACGAGAGAATGAAAAAAGATCTTAAATATTCATTAGAAACAAGATTGACCACGTATAGCCTTACTTTCGATATGATCAAAGAAAATCCACTATCAGGTATTGGATACGGAAGTTTTTTATCATCTTTCCGGCATTACTATGCTAAGAAAAAAGAAGAAAATTCACTTATTGAAACTATAGGAAACAACAATATGAGCCATCCTCACAATGAATTTCTTTTTTGGACTGTAGAAGGTGGAATAATACCACTTATTGGGATGTTGATTATATTTTTCGCTTTTATCATAATGATCTGGAAAGCAAAAAAAAACAAAGGCTGGCTAATAGCTGGAACGACAATACCTATCTTGATCCATACACAATTGGAATTACCTTTTTACATATCGTTAGTCCATTGGTTCATTTTTATCTACCTGCTTTATATGATTGATGATCAGGTTGGCGATAAAAGTGAGATTAATATCAGCCTTGTTTATCCTTTTAGAATTTTTTCTTTGGTAATACCCATAGCCATGTCCGTTTACATGATGACGGCTTTAGAGTCTGGTAGATTGATTAC
>CAJWHU010000019.1 GCA_913041325.1 uncultured Fidelibacterota bacterium
GGGAATCATAGTTGCGGGCCAGGAAGGACTTACGATTATTTAAAGAAAAACATACCAAAATCAAAGCATATAAGATGTTATTTTTCTTATAAACATTGGTTAAAAGATTATAAAAATGGATAAGGTTTCAGATGAATGCAAAATTTAAAAACGCAGTAATGGGAATTCCTCAAGATGTGCCACCCATATGGTTTATGAGACAGGCTGGGAGATATCACTCCCATTATCAAAACCTAAGGAAAAAGCACACCTTTGAAGAATTATGCAAAAATCCAGAATTATCAGCAGAAGTAGCATGTGGGCCAATGTTAGATTTTGATTATGATGTTGCTATTTTATTTAGTGATATTCTCTTCCCGCTTGAGCTATTCGGGCTCGACCTTAGCTATAAGCCTGGTCCAACCTTTGGTAATTTTTTGGTACGGGGAGACGAAAAAAAACACATTAGTAATCAACAAATAATAGACTTTTTATCGTTCCAAGTTGATGCCCTACGATTGACAAGAAATTATCTTCATGAAAATAAAAGCCTCGTTGGTTTTGTTGGCGGGCCATGGACTATCCTGTCCTATGGCATGGATATTAAACAGAGAGACAGCTTTCATTTTTCAAATGACAAAGTTTTTATCGAACAAATTCTGTATGAAAAGATAGTACCGATCATAAGAAAAAATATAGAGCTGCAACTAAACTCAGGAGCTGAGATTGTATACATATTTGATACCAATAGCAAACAGCTCAATGAAAAATATTATCTTAATACATATTTAGAGACGCTGAAAAATGAACTGTTTTTCACATTTAAAAAAAAGTTAGCCTATTTTTCAAAAAATCGCAGCTTCTACATGCAAGAGGTTTCAAAGATAAGTGACCTCCAACTTGCAGGTGTAGTATATTCAATTGAGAATGGTCTAAGTGAATTTTTAAGATCAAGGGGAAACTTTTTTGTACAGGGCAATTTCTCACCACAGTCAATTTTAAAACCGCATGATTATTATATTGACGATTTTAAATTATTTGTAAATAAAATTAAAAAACTAAGCGTTCAGCAAAGATCTGGTTGGATATGTAGTCTTAATCATGGTGTTTTACCAAAAACACCTGAAAAAAACGTGAGGCACTTTATAACAAATATTAGAGAAGAATTATCGAGCAATGGCTGATTATGAAAGAATTTGATCAAAATTATTCGAAAAAAATTGGTATTCTTATCACCAATCTGGGCACCCCAGACAATCCAGACAAAAAAAGTCTAAGGAGGTATTTAAAACAATTCTTATCCGATAGGAGGGTAGTTGATTATAACCCAATACTTTGGAAGATAATATTATACGGCATCATACTAAACATCAGACCTAAAAGGTCAGCAAAATTATACAAATCAATATGGACCGAACATGGTTCACCATTGCTAAAAAATATGAATGATATAGTTCATGGTTTGGATAGCATGTTTGAAGATGAAAACATCATGATCGAACTTGGTATGCGCTATGGTAATCCATCAATTGAAAGTGCACTCGAAAAGTTCAAGACAAACAACATACTAAAAATATTAGTGCTACCGCTCTACCCTCAAGCTGGATCACCAACAAATTCCAGCACGCTTGATGAGCTATCAAGTGTTTTTTCAAGATGGCCCTGGGTGCCAAATCTCCGCTTTATCAACGGTTACCATGATAGGGAGGATTATATTCTGGCCTTGTGCAACACTATTGAATCATCAGTAGATGATACAGAAGAAATAGAAAAAATTATTTTCAGCTTTCATGGCATGCCCTTTCGATATCTAAAAGATGGAGATCCATATTATTGCTTTTGTCATAAAACAGCCAGGTTAGTGGCAGAAAAACTACAATTGGAGGACTATCAGCATTGTCTTGCTTTTCAATCAAGGTTCGGAAGAGAGGAGTGGCTCAAGCCATACATCGATGATGAAATAGTGAAGTTTGCAAAGGAAGGAGTAAAGAGGCTACACATTATATCGCCAGGCTTTAGTGTAGATTGTTTAGAAACTCTTGAGGAGATCAAAATCGGATACAGCGAGCTATTTGAGGAGAATGGCGGCGACGAGCTTGTTTATATTCCCTGTCTGAACAATAGTGAGGAACATATTAAATTAATTAAAAATATACTGGATGATAACTTAGATGGATGGTTATCATGAAAAAAAGAGCACAAGCCTGGTTTAAAGAGCTAAGAGGTAAATTGATTGACACGATTGAAAACCATGATACCGGATCCTTTTATGAAAAAAAATGGGACCACTCCGGTGAAGGTGGAGGCCTAATGAGTGTGTTAGAGGGCAGCATCATAGAGAAAGGTGGGGTCAATATTTCAACAGTATCTGGTGAATTCTCTGAAACAATGCAAAAAAGAATTCCAGGTGCAGAGAAAGACCCCTCCTACTGGGCAACAGGCATCAGTGTGGTTCTTCATCCGAAAAATCCTAATATACCTTCAATGCATTTTAACACCCGATTTTTATCAACCACACAATCATGGTTTGGGGGAGGAATGGATATAACTCCTTGTTTAGAGTTTGGCACTGAGGAAAAAGAATTCCATGAATCTTTGAGATCAATGTGTGATAAACATAACCTGGACTATTATCCCAAGTATAAAAAATGGTGTGATGATTATTTTTTTCTAAAACATAGAAACGAACCTAGAGGCATTGGGGGCATATTTTTTGATTATTTAAACTCCGATAATCAAGATGCTGATTTTCTTTATGTGAAAGATGTTGGTATGTTTTTTGAAGATTATGTAAATAAAATTATATCCTCGCATAAAAAAATGAGTTGGACCGAATCCGATAAAGAACGACAGCTTATAAAAAGAGGTAGATACGTAGAATTTAACCTATTGTACGATAGGGGCACCAAGTTTGGTTTAGAAACGGGAGGCAACACTGAGGCTATACTGATGTCACTACCACCTCTTGCAAAATGGAAGTAGATTGTGGGAAATATCTATCTCTGGGTAAAAGTTTTTCATGTTGCATTTGTGGTTGCTTGGATGGCAGGTCTTTTATATCTGCCCAGAATATTTGTGTACCATTCAATGCAGAAAACATCGAGTAATGCATCAGTAGTTTTTAAGACTATGGAAAGAAGGCTCTATTATTATATTATGCACCCATCAGCTATTTTGGTGTGGATTACTGGTATATATCTAGCACATGCTCTAGGGATATATTCTTGGCTAGTACTAAAGTTCGTTTTCGTTATACTTTTGACTTTATATCACTTAAACCTATCCAGGCATCTAAAAAGTTTTGCTAGAGATTCAAATGTTAAGACATCTAAATATTATCGCGTTATTAATGAGGTGCCTTTTTTAATAATGTTTTTCATTCTCATTCTTGTAATTATAAAACCAGAACTATCTTGAGGCTAAAATGACTTATCCGACACGAAAATTTCCATTGACCAGATTACGAAGGTCTAGAATGAAAGAGTTTTCAAGAAAAATGATTTCTGAACATGTTTTGACGGTAGATGATATTATCTGGCCGGTATTTTTGGTTGAGGGAACTAATAATTTGGAGAATATAGATGCGATGCCAAATGTACATCGTTACTCCATAGACGTTTTGTTGGGTACACTAGAGGATCTTATCAACTTAGGTTTAAACTCAGTTGCACTTTTTCCATACATTGAACATGAGCTCAAAGACCAAGACGGGTCACTAGCATGCGATCCAGATAATTTAGTTTGCAGGGCAATAAAAGCAATAAAAAATGAATACCCTCAACTCGGTATAATATGTGATATTGCCCTTGATCCTTTCACAATCCATGGCCATGATGGCATCATTACTAATGGTGATATTGACAATGATTTAACATTGCAGAAATTGAACACACAGGCCTTGGTATATGCAGACGCTGGTTGCGATATATTAGCGCCATCAGATATGATGGATGGCAGAGTAGGGTCAATGAGAAATTCTCTAGAAGAAAATGGTTTTAAAGATACAATGATAATGTCTTACGCAGCAAAATATGCTTCATCTTTCTATGGACCATTTCGCAATGCTATAGGCTCAGGAAAACTCGTCGAACCTAAAAATAAAAAATCTTACCAACTAGATTTTGCCAACTCGAATGAGGCTATGCATGAGATTGCGATGGATATTGCTGAGGGGGCCGATATGATAATGGTTAAGCCTGGTTTACCGTACCTAGATATTGTGAACAGGGCAAAAAGCGAATTTAAAATTCCAACCCTTGTTTATCAGGTTTCAGGGGAATACTCGATGCTGTGGTCTGCTATAAAGAGTGGTATCCTAAACGAAGAAGACTCTATACTTGAGCCGATGCTCTGCTTCAAAAGAGCTGGTGCAGACGCAATCTTTACATACTTTGCACCATACCTGCTTAAAAAGTTAAACGAATGAACTTGACTTATCGCGTGTAGAAAGATGCTATTTAGTATTGAGAATTAGTCTCATTAGCATTATTTTATGCTAGCTAAAAAAGGAAAATTATGTTACAGTTGTACAATGTTGAGCCTATTTCAATTTCCTTCCTTGAATCAGATCGGAAAATAATGATTGAGTTTTGTAATGTGAAAATGAATATGAACCCATGTCAGTTTAAATTATTTAACCGTTACCTGACTAGACTCCAAAGAGGGATAGATGCGAAAACGGAGTTTGTAGAAATGCAGATGGTGAAAGACAGTTTAAAAATAAAAATAGCCTTGGAAGATTTTCTTAAGCTAGTTAATGGAGTCGAGACTGCACTGATAAATAAATTTGGTTACAAGCCCAGTATGAAAAATTAGAATGATCCGAGCTTCGGCCCTCATTTTAGCTCTTTGCACAATATCGTGTGATTTAAATCATTCACTGACTGAAAGGGAAATTTTTCAACAAAAATTTAGTGCATTTAAAATATTAAGCGACAATCATGATCATCTTCATATCATGATGGGAGAACATGAGGGCAACCGTCAAGAGGCTTTCACCAATTTTAGCACATCAATAATGAACGAAGATAATCCTGAGCTAACCCCTGTACATGCAGCACTGAAAAGAATAGAAAATGTAAACAATGACAGCCTACTTGTTAGGAGGCTAGATGCTCTGGTTGACTATTACCAGTCTGGATTATCAATACAGCTCGAAGCTATGTTCAAGAGTTATGGGTATTACGGTCAGTTTGATAACAATTCAGCCATTTCTATTTATGATAGTTTGGCAATGGGAGAAGACTAAAAATTATCTCTTAGCATTTTTCGTAGTTCAGACTCATGCATTTCTTCTTCTGCAATCTGGGAGCGAGCAAATTCTTCTAACATTATAGATTCTCCTTCCACGCTCTTTAATAGCTTATAATAGCTTTTAACAGCTCCACTCTCATGCTCCAAACATTCATTTAAAATGTCCTCTGTAGAGTGTTTGTGCGTTTCAAGTAAATCACCAATTTTTAAAGTAGGATGTTCCCCGAGACTTGTTATGTGTTCACCAACTAATTCTGCATGGGTTAGGGATTCTTGAGCTTGTTCTCTTAACCATTGTACAATTGAAATGCGATATGGTCCCTGAACCATGAAAGCGTAATGTGTGTATTTTACAACCCCAGCTAGTTCAAGTTCCAGTATTTGGTTAAGCGATTTTAAGACTTTATCTTTTTCCACGGGAATATCCTTTTGTATGTTATAGCATTAAATATTTTGTTAAAAAATTGCAATACAATATAATTAAATTCTGACTAGTTATTCAAAATATACCCTGATAATTATAAACACATCTTAGGTTGTATAAAAAATTGACAAACTATATCTAAACATGACTATTTCGAAAAGACAATTAGAGGAGAGGAAAATGCGGCAAGAACGCATTCTCCTTGGCGCACTGACTGTTTTTAAGGCTAAAGGTTTAGAAGGTGCTACCATGGATGAAATTGCAAATGAATCTGGGTTTGGGAAAGCAACCTTGTATTACTACTTTAAGTCCAAAGAGGAAGTTTTTTCAGCTATTCTCAAAGAAGGGTGGGAGGAGATATGGCACTCCCTCGAGCCCATAATTGCTGAACAAGATTCACCAAGGAGAACCTTTGTCAATGTGTTAATAAAGATAGCTGAGAATGCTCAGTCACGGCCTGGACTTTTTGAGTTTTTATTTAATGTACCAAAAGCGATCAAGTTAGATGAACAACCTTGGAAAGATTACCAACTTCGTCTGTACACTGTCCTTCAAGAATTGTTGGAAGATGGTGTAAGAAAAGGTGAATTTCCAAAGGTTCAGCCTCAATTAATGTTCAAAGCTTTAGGGGGGCTATTCATGGGTCTCGTTTTTATGGGTGACCGAAAAAAACCTGTAACGTATAAAGAAGTTGAGAGTCTATTAAATGAACTTATCACCGATCCAAATCTTCAAAACTGAATTTCAGTTATTACGATTGTATACCCAAACAGTGGTGGTATAGTTTAGGATGTTTATCAATTATAGACCAAAGTGGATAAAGTCCTGGGCAAAAATTTACAAGACCGGTGGTATAAAATTATTGATGAAACAAAAAGGCTGGAAGGTTGTTTTGGTATTTTTTACTTATTATCTGATAAGAGATAGTATTTTATACATTTTGATACCTTGGCTTGGTTTTAATCATTTCAGTTCATGCTTCTAAACAAAAAATATCCAAAATACGTTTACAAATAAAATAGATAGTGTTACCACAACGCTAACGGTATGTAGGATTTTGAATCTCTTTATTTTTTTTTCATCCGTGGCTTTATTTGTTGCGGGTATAATTGAATAACAAAGTGCCGAGCCTATTACTGTATACATGCTTGTATACATTTGTACTGTATCTGTCTGATTATTTTTAAGAGCCAGCAATAAGGACAACAACCCAAATGCAAAAATATTAGAAAACATCTTGGGAAATACTTTTCTCAGGAAAATAGATGTATCATCAGGCCCCAAAGTTTTGAAAACTGTTGGAGCTATCACGGAGGATTGAAAAAGAATTATCCCGGAAATTACTCCAGAACATATGATATAATAACTTGATTCCCAGTCCATTTACGGCAGTATCAGCTGAATTTTGCTTGTGTATTTAATCATTGATAAGGGAATTATACTGTATCACAGTGATGCCGCTTTGGTATTCCATAAATTGTAACTTAAAAAGATTTTGCCCGTTATCAAAACTCAGAACATAAACGCGATCAGAGTCTGATACGCTCACTTTGTGTATAGTTATATCATAGCTAAGAATTTCATTGGCACCCCCGTATTCAAATGTTTGATTATTTACAATCATACTAGAAAAATCAACGGGGATCTCCACTAAGGCATCAAATGAAATGTTTTGGTATACCGCAACATTTGCCTCTCCAAAAACTATGCTTGGCATATTATAGTTTGCACTATCCGTCACAATAGACAGGTGCCAGTTGTTGTCTGGGGTAACTTCATTGCCGATTTCCAAATTTAAAAAAATGTCGCCACTATTTACGTTACTAGTTACAACAGAAATTGGCTGTTCATAATTATTCGCTCCTGAATTATCTGAGTTGTCACATCCAATGATAGTTATGAATATAATTGGGATAATGTTTCTTAATGTGGTTTGGCTATGCATTTCTTCTCCTTAGTTATTTGTTATCTCTAGGAAAATTGAGCGGCCCCTGAATGGTCCGTTAATTTTATCCACGTAATTTGTAATGTTTTTTAGGCCTGCATTTATTACCAAATATTGTGAGAATCTAGTTTTAAAGGATAGGTCCAATATTCCGAAAGATGTATTTGTGGCATGACGAAAACTCTGTGATTGAATTAGAATCATTTTCGTTCTAATGGCAGCAATAAAAACGTTCAACTCAAAACTTGTCGAATAAGGCATATAGTTTCTTAATCTATCGCCATTACTATCAAAATCGTCTCGAAGATTGGCGTTTATTCGAACAGATAACCTGTTGCTGTGAATGTAATCGGCAAATAGCTCTATACCTCTGTAGGTTGCTTCAGATATATTTTTATATGTAAAAATCGTTTCACCTGATGCTTGTTCTTGCACCCCATCAGTGAGGATTTTATTAGAAAAATTATTGAAGTAAGCTAGTCCATTAACTCGAAGGTTATTTTTATTTGAAAATTCAATATTAGCACTTGCTCCTATTGATTCCTCTGGTTTGAGATTTGGATTTCCCTTAACAGAATAGCCCTGATTGATATTATGAAAATCAATAAAAGTCTCCGTTATAGAAGGAGCCTTGAACCCTTTTCCAAGTGCTATTCTTAATTTATACTTGTTGCCTGGTGTATACATTATTGCAATTCGCGGATTTACACTTTGTTTCTTGCCGTAATTGTCCACTCTTAATCCACCAACAAGTTTTAATTTTTTGTTGTGAGAGTACTCATTTTGAAAATAGAGCGCTCTTGTTGAAGTCACATGAGATGTGTCCACTAGTCTTTGATTACTATGTGTGGGGCTTGAAAAATTAAAGCCGAATAACAGGTTGGTATTATTCATCATGAGCTGCAACTTTCCATCATAGTCAAGAAGATCCTCTGATGCCTTGTTTCGCATGTTGAATGAGGAAGCATCTAGCAATGTACTATCAGCTACTCTTTGCGTATACTTTCTCTCATAAAGTGATCTGTTTAGGCTATGGCTGAAAGTCAGCCTATTGGATAAGAAAAAGTCATGGGATAGCATGGTAGATATACGATTTATATCCGTAGCGTTTAATGATAATGCGTCTCCAGTGATTAAATTTTCTCCTCCATCATCTCGCTGGTCAAAATATGCCAGTTCTAATTCTAGCTCATTTTTACCGCTATTTGATAGCCAATGCATTTCACTGTTTAGGTTCTGTTTACTAATTTTGTATTTATTTAAGGGTGTGATCGATGCTTGACCTAGCAATTCTTGAAACATTCCACCTACACCAATGTTTAGTTTACCAAGTTTTTTTGCTACGGAAAATGAAGCGAGATTGCCAGATGATCGTTCATCGCTATCTGCATCAGTGCTAAATAATGATTTTCTTAATCTAAAATTTGTTTGTGGATCGTTAGAAATTTCATCTGTTATGATATTTATCACACCACCAATTGCATCAGATCCATATAGGGATGAGGTGGGGCCTTTTATTATTTCTACTCTATCAATGTTGGATACCAAGACCTGATCTAGATCAACCATATCTCGAAATTTTCCAGCTATGGGTTTTCCATTTTTTAACACTAATACATATTTTGATTCCAGCCCCATCAGATTATAGTCAAACATTCCATGTGGATCATATGTTCGAGAAATACCTGAATGACGTGCGAGAATATCTGCTACAGAGATACTGCCACTATCAATAATTTTATTTTTATTGATCACCTCAGTGTAAACCGGTACATCTGATAGCGCATATTCACATTTCATGCTCGATACTATCACATCATCCATCATTAGAAAAACTTCTTCCATTCTAACTTCTATAGATGTATTTGATTCTATAATTATAAATTCGTTTTTGTATGCTATGTGGCTAAACTCAACTAGAAAGGTTGAGTCTTTATCAATAATAAGTTCAAACTCTCCCATTGCATCAGATGTGGCTCCAACTTTTTGATCTTTGATGTAAATATTTACATCTTGAATAGGTTTATCACTTTTAGAGTTAACTATTTTCCCTCTAATTTTACTTTCACAAAAAACATAATCACCCATTGTTAAAAACACAAGCAGAGTGAAAAATATCTTTTTGTAAATCATATTAAGAAAACAACTTATAGTTCAAATTCTCTGTACTTTTTTGCGAGCCTAACCAGCGCATTCTTAAATTCCTTCATTGTAGTGCATTGATCTGGGAATTGGATAAAATAGTGAGCGTTTTTTGATTTGGTATAGTAACCATCAATTGATAGGAATGACATTTTTGCACTTTGGTCTTTTATGCCGTATTGAGCATGCAGAGCAGAACATATAGAGTTATTATGGTCTTCATTCATGTGGTCTATAATTCTACGTTCATTATCGTGCCATTCGGGGCTAATGTCGCTCCATTTTTTTTGATCAAGCCACGCAATCTGCCCAAACCCGCCTATCCACCTTGCATGTTTGATGGTTAATTGATAAAATTTAAAATCATGCATCTCTGCATATTTTTTACTATCCGGCAGTAATGAATGAAACCTCTCCTGACAATGATCAATATCATTGTCAGGAACACTACCTAGGTCCCCGACTAGCGCTAATCTTTGACTATTTTGGATGTCACCTGAATTATTTGCCTTGAAGATGGTAAGGCAAGATTTCGATTTATAATGCAGGTTTTCTGTGTGTTCAGCAAGATCACTTAAATATAAATATGCTGTCCTTGATCGAGACGAAATATACGTTACAAAGCTACCAAAAGGATAATCATCGTGAACTTTTGATACTGTTGATAAAATACCATGTAGTCTATTCCGGTACAAACGAGACGCATTTCTGTCCATTTTATCTATATCGATGCTCATTTCAATACCCCCATCTTAGTAATAAATTGCTCTGCCATTATCCTTATCAAAACTAATGTCAACTTCATAAACATCTGATAGAATAGTATCATCAAAGACCTCATTTGGATATCCAGTTTTACTGATTTCACCATCTTTTAATAAAATAATTCTATCCGAAAAATTATAGGCTAGGTTTAGATCATGTAGTACTAAAAATATACCATAGCCCTCTCTTGCCTTATTTTTTATTACCTTTAGTATGTGAAGTTCTTTCTTAATATCCAGATTGGCTGTAGGCTCATCAAAGAAAATGTACTTTTGGAGTTTATTACTAAGTCCGCTCGATTGCAATAAGGTTCTGGCAAAATGAATCATCCTTTGCTCACCGCCAGATAGACTATTAAACCTTCTACCAAGTAAATGATGCACACCGCATTCATCGCATATATTATCAATAGTTTTCTTAAAATAATCGTATGGAATATCGCTAAATGACTGTACCCAGCCCATTTCAATAATTTCCTTGACGTTAAAGTCATAGACAATATTCTGTGTTTGTGACATCATGCTTCGAAGAATTGCTCTTTGTTGTATTGTTATATTTAGTAAGTTTTTTCCGTTTATGGCGATTGTACCACTATCCGGAGTGATATCTCCTGATAATAGTTTCATCAATGTCGACTTACCTGAGCCATTTGGTCCTAAAATACTTAACACCTCTCCACCTAAAAGGTCTAGCGAGATTGCATTTAAAATAGTTTTGTCACCTATTTTATATGATATATTATCTACTGCTATGCTCACGTCTTTCTCATTCTAAATATCAGCCATAGGAAAAATGGGGAGCCGATTGCGCTGGTAATAAGACCAACTGGCAACTCCGCGGGCTTTATCATAACTCTTGCCAATAAGTCAGCCAGAACCATAAGAGTGGCACCTATCACGCCTGAACAAGGCAACAGATAACTATGATTTACTCCGCCTATAATTCTAGATAAGTGTGGAACCACTAACCCAACAAATCCTATCATTCCTGATAGAGACACACTTACACCAACAATAATTGCTGATGATACAATAATGTTGAACCTTAATTTTTTAATATCAATGCCCAGTCTGTAGGCTTCTAATTCACCCAGTTGTAAAATATCCAACTTTCTTGACTGCTGAAATATCCAAACAAAAGAGAATAAAATAGCTAATATTGCAGGAGCAATCATTGCCATGTTTGCGCCACCAAAGCTTCCCATTGTCCAAAATGTAAGACCTCTCAGCTCTGAATCATCACTGACATACGTTAAAAGTCCAATTCCCACGCCGGCAAAAGCATTAACTGCTATTCCAGCGAGTAGAAGATATGTGATTCCTTCTTTACCAAAACCTTTCGTTATAAAAAACAGGGTTAGTATAACAAATGCGGACCCGCAAATAGATGCTAGTGGTAATAAATAGGGGTTGGTTGGCAAGAACGTAAAAAGGTTCGAACCCAAAACAATGAATGAGGTCGCGCCCAAAGCTGCACCAGCGGAGACTCCTATCAAACCGGGATCAGCTAAGGGATTTCTAAATAAACCCTGCAGACATGCTCCTGACATCGCTAGAGCCGCACCGACAAATGCAGATAATAAAACCCGTGGAAAGCGTATCTTAGTTAAAACCGATGCCTCTGTATCACTTAATTCATTAAAAAAATAACCTGAAATTGCGACATTATAGCTTCCTATTGATAGTGCGAGACCTGAGATAAAAATTAATACAAAAAAAGATGCATATAGTATGAAGGTTTGTTGCGAGCTGATGTGCTTCATATCTCTACCAACATATCATGGGTACAACTTTTTTGCTACTTTAAGCGCAATGTCAATAGTTCTAGGGCCGAAGCCAAGCATTGCCATTGAATCCTCAAAAATGAAATTTTTATTGGCCCCGGCTTCTGTATTAATAAAGATTGGATTTGTTGTCAAATTTTTAACGTTCGAACCTTTATGCATATCCCTGCTGGGAATAATAAAAAATTCTGGGTTAACATTTATGATAGATTCTTCGGAAACTGGTTTCCAACCATCAAATGAGTCGAATACGTTTTTTGCTCCAGCCATTTTAATGAAATTATCTCCAGACGTACCTCTTCCTGCAACAATAGGTGAGGTTCCCTGCATACTAAGTATTAGCATTACATTTTTCTTATTGCTTTCATTTAAATCGACTAGAGTTTCAAGCTCCATTATTGTTGGCATTAGATCATTTGTTACTCTTATATCTGCACTATCTATGCAACCAAGAATTGATGCAACGCATTTAATTTTGTCTACAATACCGTAAGAGGTTTGTTCTTCTGGGATTATCCTCAGATCCATATTTATTTCTTTTAATTGATTCACTACTAGTGGAGGGCCCATGTCGTTTTCGCCTAAAATCAACTTCGGGTTAAGAGAAAGGATACCTTCAGTGGAAAGACTCCTTACATAGCCTATGGATGGTAATTTTTTTGCCTCTTTTGGGTAGTTTGAGGTTACATCAACACCAATGATTCTATTTTCCTGCTCGATGAAATATAATATTTCTGTAATTGACCCACCAGCGACCACAATATTTGTAGGGTCCAGAGCCTCCAGGCAAGTCTTGGTTCGTAATTCATCGCTATGCACTGAACAAAATGATAATAATAGGTAAAGTATTTTTTTATTATCCACTTGTAAATTTAATGAGACTCAGTATCAATTAAAATACATAAATACCATTTTTTCATTAAAGTTCTGACCAGAGAGTAGGAGGTGAGAAACGTGTAAGGTTTAACTTAGTCCACTATTCTACCAAGACGACGGTATTTTTCTTTATACTTTTCCCACAGAATTTTTTGACGGTCCGAGAGATCTATTTCACGACCTTGGATGAATGCTTTTATTGGATTTGTTGTTTGCGTTAGAGGTTCCTCATTAGCAATGAAAAAAGTTGCGTCTTTTCCAGGTTCAAGTGAACCCAGGCGGTTATCAACTCCTAGTATTTCAGCTGCAGATAATGTAATCGATCTCAACGCCTGGTTTTTTGACAGACCCCAGGTTACAGCTCTCATTGCTTCATCTGGAAGGGTTCTAACATGTCCGTCCATTGGATATCCTGGATCTAGTGAAATACAGAAATGCACACCAGATTCTTGTAATAGATGGGGTATTTTGTAGGGTAGATGTATAGGCTCAAACCTACGTCTGGGGGTCACTTGTACCCCTAAAAGTATCACAGGGATATTATACTTAACCAGTAGTTCAGGGTTTATCCAGGCATCCCTGCCACCAACTATAACGATATTCAAATCATGTTCGCTTGCCCAATTTACTGCGGCCTCAATCTGGCGTATGTCATTCGCCTTTATGTGGATGGGCTCTTTTTCTATTACGAACGGAATCATAGATTCTAACCTCAGATCTGTTTGCTGCTTATGCTCTGCTTTCCTTTCTCTAGCGTTGCGCCTTTGGTGATATGCCCTAACATTTCGAACCAATTGATTAAGCTCTCTTATCTTCTCATTGTATAAATCTCTTTGAGCTTTATCATTCTTCTTTGTTTTTTTGCTGTAGTCAACATACATATTTGGCCAGTTGATATTTAATCCAGAGGGGTGTTTAATTGTTGCATCTTCCCATGTCCAACCATCTAATGCCATGACTGAGGACTGGCCTGATATTCTTCCAGATGCAGGTGTTGAGTTAACAACCAGTATGCCATTTGATCTGGTCACTGGTATTAAATCAGAGTCTGGATTGTATGCAACATTAGCGCGCACGTTAGGATTGATTTCTCCGATCTCAGAGTGGTCATTAGTTTGTTTAACAGCAGATATTTCCGTGAGCCCAATTCTTGTGTATCCAGCTATATATCCTGGTACTACGTGCTTTCCATAAATTTCTAATATATCTGTTTCTGGTGACGCTTGAATCTGCTCATCAATAGTGATAATTCTGCCTTCAGCAAAAAGCATGTCAAATCCCTCGAGTATGTCACCGGAGACTGTATGCAATATCCCTCCACGCAGTAGAATCGGTCGCTTTTGCTCAGTGCCTGGTATTTGATTATTCCCAAAAAGGGAGGATAGGATGAATAATAAAGGTAAAAATCGCATGATCAGTTAGATGAATCATCCTTTTTTAATTCATCGTCACTTATTAGGCAACAGCTTTTGTGGTTTGGGGTCAAACTATTCGGTTTCATCTCTTTTCCAAATGAGGATTTACCTGACTTAAGAATTTTTTGTATTAATTTTTCTCTTTCTTTTTCATCTCTCTTCTCAAGCTTAATATTCTCATCAACGGACCAGTAGCGAGTGCCATCGATCCAGGTTTCTAGAACCTTGGAATAGATAGATAGAGGAGGTCCATCCCAAATTACAAAATCAGCATCTTTACCTTCTTCCAAGGATCCAACCCATTTATCAATTTTTAATTGTTTAGCGGGATTGATAGTTACAAAATGCAGAGCTTCTTCCTCTGGTAAACCACCGTATTTAACAGCCTTCATGGCCTCGGTGTTCATACGACGAGCTAGTTCATCATCGTCAGAGTTAAATGAGACTAGAACATTGTTATTGGCCATTAATGTGCCATTATATGGAATTGCATCAATAACTTCATATTTGTATTGCCACCAGTCTGAGAATGTAGAGGCACCCGCACCATGCTCAGCGAGACGTTCAGCAACCTTATATCCCTCGAGCACGTGTTGAAATGTTGCGATCTTAAATCCAAAATCTTCAGCAATTCTTGTAAGCATCCATATCTCGTCCTGGCGGTAAGAGTGGCAGTGTAAGAGTCTCTTGCCCTCCAAGATTTCTGCAAGCGCTTCAAGCTCAAGGTCCCTCCTCGGAGGAACTTTCTTTTTTTGCGCTTTTGAATTTCTGTTATATGTTTTGTGGCGATGTCGATAATCCTGTGCAGCCCTGAAAGCATCCCGTATAACTTGTTCAACGCCCATCCTGGTTTGTGGATATCTACCATTGCCCTCCCAATTTGCTTGGGTCACATTTTCCCCGAGGGCGAACTTAATTCCTTGAGGAGCATTCTTATATATTAAGCCTCCAGGATTCTTACCCCATCTTAGTTTAATTACAACATTTTGCCCACCAATTGGGTTGGCAGATCCATGAAGAACATTAGCCGTAGTTAGTCCGCCTCCCAACTGTCTGTAAATATTGATGTCATCTGCAAACAATACATCTTGCATTCTGACTTCTGCTGTTACAGCCTGTGCCCCCTCATTAATGGAAGAAGCTGCGGAATGGCTGTGGCAATCAATTAACCCGGGAGTAACATATTTATTTGTGCCGTCGATGACTAAAGCACTACCCATTGGGACACTAATATCAGGAGCAACTTTGTCTATTTTACCATTTACAAATAGTATGTCCCATTCATTTACAATTCCTTTGGGGCCGCATGTCCAAATATTAGCATTATCAATCAGCACCGCATTGGGTGTTAAAAGCTCTCTGTCTAAACCATAGGAGCCTTCAGGGAAGTATAATTCTAAATCACTTGGAGTTTCTTTTTTATTTTTTGGGGGAATCGCTTTTTTTTCTTGAGTAGCACTAAATGAATATTCATTAGATCCATCATATGCAATACCTGTCATTTGATTATTTTTTAATTTCCCTTTGAATGCTA